>JANXPQ010000263.1 GCA_025357235.1 Betaproteobacteria bacterium | reverse complement strand
TTCTACCGCCGCGCCGGCTATCACGTGGTGGCAGGCGGCAGCTTCGCCTCGCTGTGCCCGGAGCGCTACGCCGATGTCGCGGACACGGTGGTGGCGGGCGAGGCCGAGTACATCTGGCCGAAATTTTGCGCCGACTTCGAGACCGGCGCGGCGCAACCGCTCTACCGCGAGACCGGCTCGGTGCGATTGGAAGATTCACCGGTTCCGCGGTTCGACCTGCTCAGGCTCGACAGATACACCACCGCTACCTTGCAGTTTTCGCGCGGCTGTCCGTACATGTGCGAGTTCTGCGACATCATCGTCATGTTCGGACGCAAGCCGCGGCACAAGGGTGTGGAACAGGTCGGGCGCGAGTTGGACGCGCTGCGGGCGGCCGGTGTGCGCAACGTGTTCTTCGTCGACGACAACATGATCGGCCACCGCGCCGTGGCGAAGGAACTGCTGCGTTTCCTCGCCGACTACCAGCGCCGCCACGGTCGGCCTTTCACGTTTGGCACCGAGGTGTCGCTCAATCTGGCCCAGGATCGCGAACTGCTGGAACTGTTCCGCGACGCCGGGTTCGCCTGGGTGTTCGTCGGCATCGAGTCCTCCGACCCGCAGACGCTGAAGGACACCCGCAAACCCCAGAACGTGCACGAAGACGTGCTGATCTCGGTGCGACGCATTTACGAGTACGGCATCGATGTGCTGGCCGGCTTCATCGTCGGCTTCGACAACGATACGCTGGAGACTTTCGAACACCAGACCCGCTTCATCCTCGATTCCGGCGTGCAGGCGGCGATGGTCGGACTGCTCACCGCGCTCCCGAAAACGCCGTTGTATCAGCGATTGGAGAAAGAGGGGCGACTGCGCATGGAGGTGAGCGGCACCGACAACACCAAGCCGGCCACCAATGTCGTGCCCAAGCGCATGTCTTACGACGAAATGATCGAGGCCTACGAGGAAATGTACCGACGGCTGGTGTCGGATCGGGCGATCGCGGAACGCGTGCGCAGCAAGCTGCGCTTCATGCCGCAGCCGGTGTATGGCGGCGAATATAAGGCCGCGCAGCGCTTCGGCATCGTCTGGCGGCTGATGGTGTGGGGCGTGCTGCGCGGCGGGCCGTCGCGACTGTGGCATTTCCTGCGCTCGCTGCCGCTCGCGAGTCCGCACAAGCTGCCGCTGGCGATGGTGGACTGGATCGCCGGGCTGTCGATGCGCGACTATGTGGACCGGCATTTCCCCGTGGAACCGGTGGACGCGGGCGTGGTGGAGAAGCTGTTCGCCAGGATGCAGCAGCTCAAAAGCGTGCGCTTGGCACAAACGCGGGTCGGATTATCCTTGCGCCGGCTCGCCGTGCCCGATCTTTCGATCTGCCTGCGAGGCGGACTGCCGCGTGCTTTCTTTTCCGGCACGGGGCGGCGCCTCGACAAGCTGCTGCGCCGGACCTGCTCCACGGTCACGCTTCGCATTGAATATCTGCACGAACAGGAACTGCCGCACCTGAACCGCCTGCTGGCACGCCTGGCACGCTACGGCGACCGGGTGTCCATCGTCCTCGACGACCGTGTACGAAAACTCGTGAGTATCGATTCCTCGGTGTTTCACCTCGTGCTCGAACCGCACGCGACGTGAAGAAACTCTTTCAGCCACGGCAGTTCTTTTCGATGTCGAAAATGCAAAGGAGCAATAAATGGATGTTCAGAATCGTGTACTCGAGAGCCCCGTCACTTTGACCGACGACGAGCGGCAGCCGTGCGAGGTATGGACCCGGGTGATGGGTTACCACCGGCCGGTAGCATCGTTCAACATCGGCAAGAAGGGCGAACATCATGAACGCCGGTTCTTCAGGGAAGCGTGCGCCGACCTCGCCTGATGCCGGACGGCAGCGAATGCGGCACGGAAGCAAGCACTGAGCTGAAGGTCGGCGGCTTCGTGCCGCTGTCCACCGCCGACTGGCCCGGCCGGCTCGCGGCGGTGGTGTTCTGCCAGGGCTGCCCGTGGCGCTGCGGTTATTGTCACAACCCGCACCTGCAGGCCGCCCGAGGCGAGGCGATGCGGGACTGGCATTCGATCGCCGCCAGGCTTGCGCGCCGCCGCGGGCTGATCGATGCGGTGGTGTTCAGCGGCGGCGAACCGACGGCACAGGCCTCGCTGCGGAGCGCAATGCTCGAGGTGCGCGGCATGGGCTTTGGTGTCGGTCTGCACACCGCCGGCGTGTATCCGCGGCGGCTCAGGCGCCTGCTCCCGCTTACCGATTGGGTGGGGTTCGATGTCAAGACCCTGTTTTCGGAATACGACGCAGTGGCAGGCGTTGCCGGCGGGGGGCGTGCGCTGGAAAGCCTGCATGAGGTTCTGGAAAGTGGAGTCGATTGCGAGGTTCGTACCACCGTGCACCCGGACCTGGTCGAAGCGCGGACGCTGCGGGGTCTGGCCGCAACACTGGCGCGGCTCGGGGTGAAGCGATATGTCCTGCAAGAATTTCGCGCTCAGGGATACCCGGACAGCAGCTTGCGTGCGCCGCAGTCGGCCGGCTATCTGGACGAGGAGTATTGTCGCGACCTCGCCAGCTTGTTCGACAGTTTCGAGATACGCCGCGTGTGAACAGAATTCCTTGATCCATGTCAGGAAAATGCGCGCCGCCTGTCATCCAAGCGCAAAAACATGAAAGTCATGACCCGGCATTACGCCGATTGCTGAGGCCGGTTTCAATCGTTTGCGTTCGGCACCGAGAGTCGATTGGAGAATAATTGCGCCTGGAGTAAGCGTGCGCCGGGTGCAAAGACCTCAGCCCCCTTTCCCCGGCGTGCGCCCCCTCCGGATGCGGCAGGGTCTCCCAGTCTGATATTCTGGTTGCAACCATACCCGGATAATTTCCCGCCACCGTCGTGCAAACATCGTCCACTCGCACCGCTTCGAACCGATTCGCCTTATTCGACCTCGGATTCCGTCCGTTCTATCTGCTCGCGGCCCTGCTGGCGACGCTGAGTGTTCCTGTCTGGGTGGCGCAATGGAATGGGGCTCTGCCCCAGGCGGGCCATGTCAGCGCAATGGCCTGGCATGCTCACGAGATGGTGTTCGGTTTCGCCGCAGCGGTGATCACCGGTTTTCTGTTCACGGCTGCGAGAACCTGGACCGGGCTGCCGACGCCGACGGGCCGCAGTCTGGCGGCGCTGGCGGCCCTCTGGGTGGCCGGGCGCGTGGCGCTAATCACCGGGCCGGGACTGCTCGCCGCCATCGTCGATGGCGCCTTCCTGCCGCTGGTGGCGTTGAGCCTTTGGTTTCCGCTGAAGCGCAGCGGCAATCGCAATCTTTTCTTCGTGGGATTGCTGCTGCTGTTCGCCGTGGCGAACCTGCTGTTTCACCTGTCGCGGCTCGGCGTGATGTCGTTGGCACCGACGCTACCCGCCCAGGGTGCATTGTTTCTGGTGGTGATCATCGTTTCGGTCATGTCGGGACGGGTGACACCCGGTTTTACGCGTAACGCGATTCGGTCCGCACGCATCCGCCACGTCAAAGGGCTGGACGCTGCCGCGATCGGTGCGCTGGCCGCGACGCTGGTTGCGCAACTGTCAGGCGCCCCGGCTTGGCTCCTTGCTCCCCTGGCGCTGGTTGCGGCGGCATTGCATGCGGTCCGGCTGGCGCTATGGGATCCCTTGTCGACGTTGCGCAGCCCGATCCTTTGGATTTTGCACGTGTCGTATGCGTGGATACCGGTCGGGTTGCTGCTGCTTGCATTGTCCACCATGGACTTCGGCGTCGCGCCCGCGCTGTTCATCCACGCATTGGGCGCGGGCGCCGTCGGCGGAACGATCATCGGCATGATCACCCGCACGGCTCGTGGTCACTCCGGCCGTCCGCTCCAAGTGGGCCGCGCCGAAACGGCGGCATACCTGCTGGTGCACATCGGTGCGGCGATCCGGGTTTTCGGACCACTGGCGACGCCGGCCCACTACGGTGTCCTGCTCGTTGCAGCAGCGGCCGCGTGGAGCACGGCCTTCCTCATCTACCTGATCGTGTACTGGCCGATGCTCGCATGGTCTCACCGGGAACGTTGAAATTGCCGGATGATCATGCGCATCAATCGTCTCGCCGCCGGTTCGGCTGCAGCAGCGCCCCGAACTGCCGGTCCTTTTCGCGCCACAGGTCCTGCAGCCAGTGCTCGACGGTCTTTCGAAACCGTGTGTCCGACGCGTAGTCGCCGGTGCGGAACTCCGGCGGTACCGGCAGCCGGCGAACCCGTACGACAATGTCGGGCACGCTTCCGCACAGGAACTGCCAGAACGACGGCGCGCCCTGTGGGTAGACGATGGTGACGTCGAGGAACCAACGAAATCTGTCGCCGAGCACATTGAGTGCCTGCGCGAGCGCGCCCGCCTTCGGCTTCAGCAGGTGCCGGTAAGGAGAGTGCTGAGCCCGATGCTTCTCGGCGCTAAAGCGCGTACCTTCGACGAAGTTCATGACGCTGGTCGGCACCAGCGCAAACTTCTCGCATGCCCGCCGGGTCGTCTCGAGATCCTCGAAACGCTTTTCCGGATGCTGCCTGAGGTAGCCATCGGGGTGGCGTCGCACGAACGGAAAATCCAATGCCCACCAGGCGAGCCCGATGACCGGCACATAGATCAGCTGGCGCTTCAGCACGAACTTCAGCAGCGGGATGCGGTTGTTCAGCAGATGCTGGAGCACGAAGATGTCCGCCCACGACTGGTGGTTGCAGCCGACCATGTACCAGTCCCGGGATTCGAGTTCCTCCAATCCGCAAACATCCCATTTCGTGCGCTGAATCATCTGCATCCAGCCGCTGTTGCAGGCGATCCACCTGCGAGCAATTGCATTGAGAAGCCGGTCTGCCGTGGCACGCACATGCCTTGCTGGTAGTGCGAACTTAACGAGCGAGACGGCAAACAGTGGCACACACCAGAAGCAGGTGTTGATGCCGAGAAGAAGGGCCGCGACGACGCCGCGCGCGAAGGGCGGCAGAAATCCGAGCATGGTTACCTTTTCAGTGACTGGTCCCCGACGAACGTGTGATTTTGTTGAACACGTTGTACTTGCCCACGGGCTTGTGCATCGGCAGGCGCTTGACCTCTTCCAGAGTCGCCGCGTCGTACACGACGATGGCGCCGTCATCTTCCCAGATGCTCGCCAACGCGTAGCGCCCGTCGCGCGTGAACTCGACGTGTGCGGCGGTCTTGCCCGGTGATGGGCGCAACGTTTTCACCACTTCCAGCGTGCGTTTGTCGATTACCTGCAGCGCATCCTTGTCCGCGCTGTTGAAGGCATCGGTCCAGGCGTAGGGCGTGTTGTCGTGGCTGCGCAGGAAAAACCCCGGACCCAGCGTTGCGATCTGCTTGACCGTCTGCCAGGTCTTCATGTCGATTACGGTGACCAGCGCGGCCTTGAGATTGGGCGTGGCCATCACGAGGCGGCCCTCCCATTCCCAGGTGATGCCGGAGCCCAGGTGCGGCAGCCCCGGCAATTCGACGTCGGCGATTTTGCGGCGCACGTCGAGATTGACCACCTGACCCTTTCCGGCTTCGCGTGCAGCGCCGATTACGAAGGCGCAGCTCGGGTCGAAGAAGAAGTCGTCGAGGATTTCGGACAGCAGCGTGCGGCGGGGCGTGAACTGGCCCGGCGCCGCGATTGCCTCGTTCATCCGGTAGTCGTGCACCAGTCCTTCGTGCACCGGCTCGGCGTTCGGGTCATAGCTGATTTCCCAGATTTCGGGGATGTCCTTGAGGGCTACGACGAAGCTCCGGCGCGGCGCGGCGTCATAGACCGCGCTGACCCGCGAACTCTTTCCGTCGATGTCTTGAACCGGGATCACCCGGACCACGGAGAGATCGGCTGCATCGAGGATGACCAGCGTGTGCGGCAGATAGTTGCCGACGGCGACGTATTTGCCGTCGGAGGACACGGCGGCATTGCGCGTGTTGATGCCGGCACGCACTTCCGCCACCATCGCCAGGTTCCAAAGGTCGTATTTGGAAATCCAGCCATCGCGCGAAGCGAAGAAGACGTAGCGTCCGTCCGGGGAGAATTTGGGGCCGCCGTGCAGCGCATAGCGCGTAGCGAAGCGGGTGAGCGGCTCCAGCCGGTCCCCGTCCAGGATCGTGGCGTGGTGGTCTGCGGCTTCGACCACGACGAACAGATTGAGCGGATCGGCGGAGTAGGATGGCTTGTCCGGCAGCGTCGCGGGCGCGTGGTGGATCACGCGCGAGGCTTCGATCGCGTCGCGGTCCCAGTCGGGCGAAGTGGGCGGCGCGCTGTAGATATATTCGGCAAGCGCCTTGATCGTGTCGCTCGAGAGCTTGTCCTCGAAGCCCGGCATGCGGGTCGCGAGCCGGCCCTTGGCAATGACTTGCTCCGCCGCCGCCCGTTTCAGGCGCTCGAGATTTCCCGGCAGCAATGCCGGACCCATGCCGCCGAGACGATCGGCGCCGTGGCAGGCGGTGCAATGCTCTGCGTACACTGCTGGAGCATCCTTCGCCAGGGCGGGCAGGCAACCGGCGGCGACGACGAATGCCGCGAGCAGGACTTTCACGCCCGGACTCCTTTTTTGGCTGTATCGCCGCGCCGGGAATACGGGGTGACGGCGAGCCGAGTGCCGGCGTTATGCAGGCCCAGTTCCTCGTTGGTGAGATAACAGGCCGGATCTTCCTGCCACGGATCGCCGGTCAGTTGCAGTGCACGCACGCGCGTGTTGCCGCCGCATAGGTCGAGGCAGGGGCAGGCGCCGCAGCGGCCCTTCACCGCGCGGGGCCGGCGTTTCAGGCCGGCCTTCAGCGGATCGGTAACGTCGCTCCATATCTCGGAGAAAGGCCGCTTGCGTACATTGCCGAGCGTGTAGTGCCACCACATGGTGTCCGGATGCACAGTGCCGAGGTTGTCGATGTTCGCCACGTGCAGGCCGGAGGCGTTGCCGCCCCATTGCGCGAGTTTCG
>JANXPQ010000258.1 GCA_025357235.1 Betaproteobacteria bacterium | reverse complement strand
GCTCGGCGTCGATTGCGGGCACTCCATCGCGCCGGTGAACCGCCTGACCGACGAGCAGCGTCGCGAGGTGCTGCGCGCCGCCGAGGCACTGGGCGTGACTGCACAACGGAAGAGCAGGGCGGTAGGATAGGAACGTAGTGTGACGAGCACCGAGCACGCGGTCAAGGTTACGATTTTCATGACGGACATTTCCGTTTCCAGCCGAAGAAATAGCGGAGGGATACCAATGCGCAAATCAATTCTGGCGATTCTGTTGGTTGCCGCAAGCGGCAGTGCGGGCGCGCAGTGGACGCAGGTTGGCACGAGCGACATCAGCACCGTGTACGCCGACCCCGCTACCATCAGCAAAGCCGGCAGCATCGCGACAATGTGGCATCTGCTCGACTTCAAGGCAGTCCAGTCACGCCCGTATGGCTTGCCTTATTGGTCGCAGAAGACGCAGCAGGAATACGACTGCACGGAAGCGCGGGAGCGAACCCTGGAGTTCCATTACTATTCCGAAAATATGGGCAAGGGTGACGTAACACACACCGACTCCGAACCCGGCGACTGGAAACCGGTTTTGCCCGGAACTTCAAGCGTAGCCCGGCGGGAACTCGCCTGCAGCAAGCGCTAGGCATCGATGCACGCCATCTTGATCGCGTTCGCGCTGTTTGCTGCTTTGCCGGCGTTGTCGGCGGATCTGACGGTCGAGCAAGTGAGGGACATTCTTGCCACCCCGGGCCATCAGGGTACCGATGCACTTTCCGGAAAAGATCTATCGCGCCTGGATTTGAGCAAGCGTGATTTTCGGGGAGCAAACCTGGCCGGAAGCAACTTGTTCGCCAGCAAGCTCGTGCAGGCAAATTTTTCCGGCGCCAGGCTCTCCGCGGCCAATCTGAACGGCGCCTGGCTGATGGGTACGGATTTTTCGGGTGCCGATCTTTCCCGTGCGACGCTGATGTCCGTCGTAATCCTCGGCGGTGCAATCACCGCACGACCGAATTTCAGGAACGCCAACCTCTCCGGTGCCCGCATCATCGCGGAGCTGGATGGCGCCGACCTTTCGCATGCCAACTTGTCCCGTGCGCGCCTTGGCGTAGATATGAAGAATCAGGGGATGGGGCAGATGCGCACCAACCTCACCAAGGCCAACCTGGAGGGCGCGGACCTGACGGAAGCCGATTTGAACCGCACGCTGCTGCGGTTTGCCAACCTCAAAGGGGCAATCTTGAGCGGGGCCAATCTGTTTCGGGCGGATCTGTCGGGTGCGGACTTGAGCGGGGCGGATCTGACGCAAGCGAATCTGGAGGAGGCCAACATCAACGGGACGATCTTCACGGACGCGCGCGGATTGGATACGGCGAAGGGGATCGACCTGCGCCAGCGCTAAAGGCAGGGCCGCTCGTCGTAATCGAGCGAACTGACGGTGTCGGGCTTGCGGAATTACACTACCTGAAATGCAACATCGACAAGCTAAGGAATGGTGACTCCGAACGTGACCATCGCGCCCGCCGCTCCGAAGAAAACGACTTCGGAGCAGAACCGGTTCACGCAATAGCCCACCGACGGGATGATTACGGGGGCGACCCCCGAATTGTTGAACGGGATCTTGTTCTGGTACTGGCCCGAGTAGCCATGAACAAGTCCGGCCGTTACCTTGAGATAGAGCGGCTGCAACTCTTCCAGCGGCCGGAAGCGATAGCCGCCATACACGTACTGTGTCGGCTGGCCAAACGAATTATCGAACAGCGCTGCGCCGGCGAGCCAGTGCTCGGTCATGTTCCACTCTCCCTGAATCAGATTCTGGTGATCGTCATGCGCGGGATTGTAGTGAAAGTGCTTGGTATAGACGCTCGTTGCCAGAAAGAACCGATCGGTTCGCCACGGCTCCGGGGCATCCCAGGCCGAAACCTCCGCTGCCTGTTCGGTTGTTGCCGGCGGAGCGACGTCAGGCCCGGGCAACGACGACTGCGCGTACGCGGCACCGGACACTGCGATGGAGGCGACCAGGACGAGTGGGGTGATGCCGCGCTTCAAGCGAGCCGCCGCGGACTCGGGAGGAGTACGGTTCTGCTTTCGACTAGCTGACAGTCAATGTTCATTGCGTGATTCTTGACGATTGGCGAAGCTCCGGATGCGATGAATCGGGCATCCGGTACTGCGGAAGCCAAAATCTTAGCGGGAAGATATTGCGCCGTATGTGCGATATCAAACAAAGCACGGTAAAAAGGAACGTCCCCTTGGATGGCAGGGGATCAGGATCGAGTGATTCGGTGCCGGTTCCTTCGAATCTGTATGATCCTGGTCCGCTGGGAATTCACGTGCTTAGCTTGAAGCCCTCATAGTCCCTGGCGGCGACATCGGCGCAGATCTTCCGGTAGTGCGCCATCCCGCCGGCGTACGGCATGAAAACCCGCGGCTTGCCGGGAATATTCGCGCCGAGATACCAGGAGTGCTTGGCATCCGGCAGTAGAGTTGCATTGGCGGCGGCGTTCACCTGCTCCACCCACGAGTCCATCGCTTCGTCATTGGGTTCGATGCGCTTGAGGCCATGTTGGCGCATATGCGCGATGCAGTCGGTGATCCACTCCACATGCTGCTCGATGGCGACCGGCATATTGCAAAGGACCGACGGGCTGCCGGGCCCCGTGACCATGAACAAATTCGGGAATCCCGCCACTTGCAATCCGAGATAGTTGCGCGGCCCCGCTGCCCATGCCTTCGCCAGCGACAGGCCGCCGCGCCCGCGAATGTCCATGCGCAACAGCGAGCCGGTCATGCCGTCGAAGCCGGTGGCGAAGACGATGATGTCCAGCGGATACTCGGCATCGCTCGTGCGTATCCCGCGCGGCGTGATCCGCTCGATCGGCGTGGCGCGGATATCGACCAGTGTCACGTTGTCGCGGTTGAAGGTTTCGAAATAGTCGGTGTCGATCGGCGGGCGTTTGGCGGCGTACGGATGGTCGATGTCGGCCAGCTTGGCCGCCGTTGCCGGATCTTTCACGATCTCCCGGATCTTGTTGCGGATGAATTCCGCAGCCGTATCGTTCGCTTTCTTGTCGACCAGCAGATCGCTAAACATGGCGCGGAAGCGCAGGCCACCGATCTCCCAGGCTTTTTCATACAAGGCCTGCCGTTCCGCCGGCGGGGTCTCCAATGCGGAGCGATCCTCGATGAGCCACGGATGGCCGTTGACGCTTGCGCGCGTCACGTTGCGTATCTCGGCGGTGTTCTCTTTCACGTAGCGCTGGAACGCCGGCGTGAGCGGCCCATTGCGCGCCGGCACGCTGTAGTTCGCGGTGCGCTGGAAGACCGTCAGATGGGCGGCGGTTTCGGCGATAACCGGTGCAGCCTGGATGCCGGTGGAACCGGTGCCGATCTGCCCGACGCGCTTGCCGCTGAAGTCCACACCTTCATGCGGCCATTGCCCGGTGTGATACCAGCGTCCCTCGAAGGTGTCGAGGCCACGGATGTTCGGGATGTTTGCCGACGACAGGCAACCCACAGCGGTGATCAGGAACTGCGCCGTCATCTGTTCGCCCGCGTTCGTGGCTACGCGCCAGAGATTCGCCGTTTCGTCGTAGTGCGCCGACTTTACGTGGCTGTTGAATTGGATGTCGCGTTTCAGGTCGAAGCGGTCGGCGACATGGTTGAGATAACGCAGGATCTCCGGCGGGCCGGGATAGCGCTCCGACCACTCCCACTCGCGCGACAACTCCTCCGAAAACGTGTAGCAGTAGGAATGGCTTTCAGAATCGCAGCGCGCACCGGGGTAACGGTTCCAGTACCAGGTGCCACCGACGCCGTCGGCCACCTCCAGCACCTTGACCGAAAGACCCAGCCGGTCGCGCAGGCAGTACAGTTGATAGAGGCCGGAGAACCCGGCGCCGATGACCAGCGCGTCGAAGTGGCCATCCACGCGGGCATCCCTTTCCAGCGCTTTCTTGTCGAAGCTTGTCGTTGCCATTCGAGTCCGTGAGCCGTTGTCATCCCATGACGGGACGTATTATCGCGCAAAGTTGGGGGGATGCCAGAGTAGATCAGGGCCGAGGTTCGAGGGCCGAGGTCCGAGTGGAAGTGCAAGGCCTCAAGCGAATTTGAAGTTCACTCGGCCCTCGAACCTCGGTCCTCGAACCTTGAGGGCAACGCCCGGTCACCGCATCACTCAGAACTTCTTCTTCAAGCCCACAAACACGCCATCCGAGGTCAATTCGAGGAGCAGGGGCGTATCGCGCCGGGCGGAGTACACGCCGGCGGCAACGCCTACCGCTCCGCCGGCGATCACGTCGCTTAGCCAGTGCCCCTGCGAGGCCATGCGCGCCTTGCCCATGTAGAGGGGCAGGATCGACAGCGCCCAGATCGCAGGATGTTCCTGCTGGTATTCCATGATGACGGGCGTGACGAACGCAGCCATGGTGGCCGTCTCGCCACTCGGGAAACTCTTGTTGCCGCCGCCTTGTCGCCACAGGTCGGGGTTGTCCGCCTGGGAAGGGCGCGGTCGCTGGAAGACATTCTTCATCACTTCGGTGGTGATGCCCGCAATCGCCATGCTGTCGAGGGATCTCCAGGCCGTCTTGCCGCTGGTCGTCTCCGATCCTTCCCAAAGCGCGTAACCCAGCGTTCCGCCGATCACGACCGCACCCAGCAACTGCTGATTCCGCCGCGAATAGATGCCGGTCGCCTCGAATTCGTCGCAGCGGTCCAACTTGAGAACTCCACCACCCTTGCCGTCGCCTGTGCAGGCCGCATGCGACGCAGCGCAGAGGCCTAGAGCCGCACCCAGGACCATCGCCTGCCAGCAGCGTCGTACCCATCTTCTTGTGCTCACTGTGTCTCCATATTTACAGTCGCCAGTATGCCCAATCTGTCGCCTGAAGCCCAAGGAGAACTCAAACGCAGAATTTGATTCATATCAACGCCGGGTCTCGTTGAATCGATAGATGCGTGTTCAGTGCGCGATGAACATGGCGAGGGTTACCAGGCCCGCAATGACAAGTACAGTCCCGATGATGGCCACGAAGATCAATTTGACCGGATCGATCACCGGTGCATTCGACCCGTAGTCGCGATTGCGACCGACCATGAACAGCATGGAAATGACGATCCGTATAACCTGCAACAGCGTCGCTTTTTTCGGTACGGGCGTGACATCCGGCGCGGTATTTCCAGATTCCGGCTTCATGCAGTATCTTAGCCAATTGAATACATTCCAGCTTACAGTGTAATTTGAATACTGCCCGACGCCATGACAATCGATGAATAGTATGAACATCGCACTCCGATGACATGGCCGATCCTGGCGGCGATGCTGGCCGTTGTGGCCCTCGCCAGCTTCGTGCAGGGCAGCACCGGCGTCGGCTTCGCGCTCATCGTTGCGCCGGCGCTGGGTCTCGTCGCGCCGGAGATGCTGCCCGTCACGGTGCTGGTGCTGATGTTGCCGCTCAATATTTATGTCGCGTGGCGCGAGCGGCAAGCGGTGGACATACGCAGCGGCGCATGGATCACCGCAGGACGCCTGGCGGGAACGTTTGCCGGCTTGTGGGTGCTGGTCGCCTTGTCGGCAAGCCACCTGAACGTTCTTATCGGTGTGTCGACGATCGCGGCAGCGGCCGTCACCCTCGCGATGCCCGCCTTCCGGCCAAGTCGTAGCGTCTATGTCGCAGCCGGCCTCGTTACTGGCGTGACCGAAACTGCCACCGGCATCGGCGGGCCGCCGCTCGCGCTGGTGTATCAGCATCATCCGGTAGCGGTCATGCGCTCGACTATCGCAATGTGTTTCCTCGTCGGCGAACTGATCTCGCTGGCGTTCCTCTGGCACGCTGGTCGCGTCGCTGCGCTCCAACTCGCCGGTGCAATGCAATTGTTGCCCGCGCTCGGAGTCGGTGCGATTCTCAGCCGACTTGCTCACCGGCATCTAAACGCGCGTGCACTGCGGATCTTCGTCATGTTGTTCTCGATCGCTTCCGGCGTAGTGCTGTTGCTGCGCCCCTGAGGGCGACGGCGCCAGCGCTCCAGCCACGGGCCACTTCTTCGTGTCGCCGCTACTGACCCTGAAAGTACACGAATCCTTGCGCGCCGCTGTACGTTCCGGCGCACCCACGGTCGAGTGCTCGCTCGACCTGGAGCGCTCGACGACGACTGTTGAAGTAGCCGAGGCGGGATGGACACGGCAAGGCAAGCGATTCCCGTGGCTGGAAGCCTGCAAGGACAGAACCATCTACTACTGGAACGGCGAGGGTTTTCAGCCGGTGGCGCGTTTCACGACGTCGCTGATCAAGCTGGTGCCGACGCAGTGGGGCACGCCGACGTTCGAGATCGACGGCATCAAGATGCTGGTGAGCTCGCAAGTCTCACCCTGGGCGGATGCGGAACGCAAAGTCGGCTTGATCCAGCCACGTGGCAAGGTGGTTTTGGATACCTGCGGTGGCCTCGGCTATTTCGCTGCGTGGTGTCTGCAGGGCCAGGCGGCACAAGTGCTTTCCTACGAAAAGAATCCCGACGTGATCTGGCTGCGCAGCCTCAATCCCTGGTCGCCGCAGATCGATAGTCGATTGACCTTGACCCAGGGCGACATCGCCGAGCGGATCGTCTCGCTTCCGGGTGGGTCGGTCGACGCGATCCTGCACGACCCGCCGCGTTTCGGGATCGCCGGGGAGCTTTATTCGCAAGTCTTCTACGACCACCTGGCCAGGGTGATCAAGCGCAAAGGCAAACTGTTTCACTACACCGGCACGCCGAACAAACTTACCAGCGGCCGCGATGTGCCGAATGAAGTGGCGAAGAGGTTGGGGAAGGCGGGGTTCGTCGCCGAGATGAACGGCGATGGGGTGCTTGCCGTTAGAAAATGAGACGGGAGAGGAGAGAGGCGAGAGGCGAGAGGAAAGGTAAAAGGTAAAAGGGGAAAGCTAAGAGCAGTCCTCAGTCCTGCTTCTACCCATCACGTTCGTCACGGCTGTCCCCCGCCCAAGCGGGTAAGACTGCACGGCGCAGTCGCATTCCCTCATACTCATCGTTTTTAACCGACCAGGAATCCGCACATGAAAATGCTGATGATCATCTTCAAGGAATCCCTCGAGGAAGATATCCGGGAGTTGCTGAACCAGCACCGGGTCAAAGCCTTTACCGAGATGCATGATTTGACCGGCGTGGGCGAAGCCGGTTCGACTTTGCATTCCCTGTCCTGGCCGGGCTTCAACAACATGATCCTCGCCGCGTTGCCAGAATCCGAGGCAGATACACTCATCGCCGCGCTTCAGGGATTCCGGGACCGGCTGATGCAGAAGCAGAGCGGGGCCAAAATTCCGCTGCGGGTATTTTCCCTGCCGTGCGAAATGGTCGTATGACGCGATCGGATCGACCCGGAAATCCGGAATCGCAGTTCACCGATCACCGGCCATCAGGCCCTAGTTGTTGATGCCACCCTCGACAGCATAGCCTTCGGTGCGCCAGCGCAGCATCCCGCCGGCGAGATTGGCGGCGTCCTTGAGCCCGGCCTGTTGCAGGAGTACGGTGGCCTGCGCGGAACGGGCGCCGGAGCGGCAGACGGCGACGACGGGGCGCTCGCGGACGAGTTCCGCGACGCGTCCGGCCAGTTGGCCGAGCGGAATCAGTTTCGCGCCGCGGATATGTCCCAGCGCGCCGACGTATTCCGACGGCTCGCGTACGTCGAGGATTTGTACCTTGTCCGCGACTTCTTCCAGCGCCTGCGGCTGGATTTCCCAGATGCCCGCGAAGGTGTAGGTCAGCGTCGCCCAGGTCGGCGCCGTCAGTGACACGTCCCCATCCTTCGGCTGCCCGCACTTTAGGTTGGCCGGTACGGCGACATCGATCTGCTTCGGATGCGGCAGGTGCAGGTTTTCCATGTAGCCGGCGAAATCGGCTTCGCCG
>JANXPQ010000249.1 GCA_025357235.1 Betaproteobacteria bacterium | reverse complement strand
ATCAGGGCCTGTTGCGACTGCAGCTGGCCGGCATGCAGGAAATTTTCGTGCGAAAGGCGATCGTTTTCCCGCTGCAGGTAGGACTGGGACACGAAGAAATTGCCGATGCGCGAGACAGCCTGGCCGGGTGTGTCGGCAAGCTCCTGCAATGGATAAAGAATGACTGCGATGACCTTGCGCATCGCCTCCATATAGTGGAAGCGGGCGTCGGCGTACAGCAGGATCAATGAGAGCAGTGCGAAAAAACCGAGGCGGGCAAGGAGGCTGGGGCCCCGTTTGAAGAAAGGCGGCGGCGTATATTCCATCTAGGGGCGGGGGTTGTTTTCGCTGACCCCTCGAGGGGTGAACACGGCCAGGAGCCCGCTGAATGACGCTTCTCGCCTCACGCCCAGTGCCTTACCCCTGTCAGTCGTTCGTGAAGATGGTGGCCAGTTTGTCGACTTTTTCCAGCGCACGACCGGAACCGCGCACCACGCAAGTCAGCGGGTCGTCGGCGACGATGACCGGCAACCCGGTTTCTTCCATCAGCAGGCGGTCGATGTCGCGCAGCAGCGCGCCTCCGCCTGTCAGCACCATGCCCTTTTCAGCGATGTCCGCGCCGAGCTCGGGGGGGGTTTGCTCCAACGCCGATTTGACCGCGCTGACGATGCTGTTGAGCGGATCGGTCAACGCTTCCAGGATTTCGTTGCTGGAGATGGTGAAGCTGCGCGGAATGCCTTCGGCGAGGTTGCGGCCTTTGACTTCTTTCTCGCGCACTTCCGAACCCGGGAAGGCAGAGCCGATTTCCTTCTTGATTTCCTCGGCAGTGGTCTCGCCGATCAGCATGCCGTAGTTGCGCCGGATGTAGTTGATGATCGCTTCGTCGAACTTGTCGCCGCCGACCCGTACGGACCCGGAATAGACGATGCCGCCGAGCGAGATGACGCCGACTTCCGTGGTCCCGCCGCCGATGTCGACCACCATCGAACCGGTGGCTTCCTCGACCGGCAGCCCGGCGCCGATTGCCGCGGCCATCGGCTCCTCGATCAGTTCGACCTTGCGCGCGCCGGCGCCATAGGCCGATTCGCGGATCGCGCGGCGCTCGACCTGGGTCGAACCGCAGGGCACGCAGATGACGATGCGCGGGCTGGGCGAGAACAGACGGGAGTCGTGGACCTTCTTGATGAACTGCTTGAGCATCTGCTCGGTAACGGTGAAGTCGGCGATCACGCCGTCCTTCATCGGCCGGATGGCGGTGATGTTGCCGGGGGTCCGGCCGAGCATCTGCTTGGCCGCCAAGCCGACTTCCTGGATGACCTTCTTGCCGTTCGGGCCGCCCTCCTGCCGGATCGCCACCACCGAGGGTTCGTTGAGGACGATCCCCTTGCCGCGGACATAGATCAGCGTATTGGCGGTACCGAGGTCGATCGCCAGATCGTTGGAAAAGTAGCCGTTTAGAAATCCGAACATGACTTGATCCGAAGTGTTGCCGCGTTGCGGAAAAATGAATGTCGTATGATACCCTATCGCCCTGCTGCGGTTAACAAAAAGCGGGGGAATCCGGCAGATGTCCGGTATCGACGACAGTGTCCGCAATCCCGCCCCCGGAATCCGTGGCGACCGACTGAAAGATTTCCGACCATGTCACTTACTTCCAGCGACGTCAGGCGCATCGCCCATCTCGCGCGTATCGAGATCACCGAGCCCGAAACCGAACAGACGCTCGTGCAGCTGAACGAGATTTTCAGGCTGATCGAGCAATTGCAATCGGTGAACACCGCCGGCATCGAGCCGATGTCGCATCCGCTCGGCGGCAGCCAGCGCCTGCGCGAGGACGTGGCGAACGACCAACCCGACCGCGATGCCATCATGAAGAACGCCCCTGCCAGCCAGGACGGGCTGTTCCTCGTGCCGCGCGTAATCGAGTAGGGGCGCCGGATGTTCGAGAAATCGGTGGCCGAACTCGGTCGCGTGCTATCCGCCAAGCAGATCTCGGCGGTCGAACTGGCGAAGCTGTACTTGGCTCGCATCGATCGCCACAAGGACCTGAACGCCTTTCTGGACGTGCGTCCCGAAGTCACCCTGGCGCAAGCCCGGGCTGCCGACGCCCGCATTGCCCGCGGCGACGCCACGCCGCTGACCGGCGTGCCGATTGCGCACAAGGACATTTTCGTCACGCGCGACTTTGCGTCCACCGCTTCGTCGCGCATGCTCAGGGGCTATATGAGCCCGTTCGACGCGACGGTCGTGGAAAAACTTGGGCTTGCCGGCATGGTTTCACTCGGCAAGCTCAATTGCGACGAATTCGCCATGGGCTCCTCGAACGAAAACAGCTACTACGGCAATGTGCTGAACCCGTGGGACAAGACCGCCGTTCCCGGCGGGAGTTCCGGCGGCTCGGCGGCGGCGGTGGCGGCGCGCATTGCACCGGCGGCAACCGCCACCGATACCGGAGGCTCGATCCGTGAGCCGGCGGCGTTCTCGGGCATTACCGGCATCAAGCCCACTTATGGGCGGGCGTCGAGGTGGGGCATGATCGCGTTCGCTTCCAGCCTGGACCAGGCCGGCATCATGACTAACTCGGCGCAGGATGCTGCGCTGATCTTCAACGGGATGCTGGGCTTCGATCCGAAAGATTCCACCAGCGTCGACCGCGCAGGTGAGGACTACACCCGCGACCTGCAGCGCGATGCAAAGGGATTGCGCATCGGCGTACCCAAAGAGTTCTTCGGCGAAGGGTTGCAGCCGGACGTGGAGAAAGCGGTGCGCGAGGCGTTGGACGAATATGTCAGGCAGGGCGCCGTACTGGTGGATATTTCGCTGCCGAACGCGGCGCTCGGCATCCCGGTGTACTACGTCATCGCGCCGGCGGAGTGCTCGTCGAATCTGAGCCGCTTCGATGGCGTGCGTTACGGCCACCGGGCTGAGAAGTATGGCGACATCGACGACATGATCAAGAAATCGCGCGCCGAGGGCTTCGGACCGGAACCCCGGCGCCGGATACTGATTGGCGCCTATGTGCTGTCGCACGGCTACTACGATGCCTACTATATCCAGGCGCAGAAGGTGCGCCGGATCATCGCCGATGAATTTCAGCAGGCATTCCGCCAGTGCGACATCATCGCCGGCCCGGTCACCACCAGCGTCGCCTTCGGTTTTGGCGAAAAGGCGGCCGATCCGGTTGCCATGTACCTGTCGGATCTCTACACGATTCCCGGCAGCCTGGCCGGCATACCCGGGATGAGCATTCCATGCGGCTTCGGCGCAAAGAACCGTCCGGTCGGACTGCAGCTCATGGCGAACTATTTCGAGGAAGCGAAGCTGCTCGGCGTCGCGCACCGGTATCAGCAGGCAACTGATTGGCACCGGCGCATGCCGGCAGGTATTTAGGCGACAGCATATGACTTGGGAAGTCGTCATCGGATTGGAGACACACGCGCAGTTGTCGACGCAATCGAAGATTTTTTCGGGCGCGTCGACCGCGTTCGGCGCCGCACCGAACACGCAAGCGAGCGTCGTCGACGTCGCCTTGCCGGGCTCGCTCCCGGTACTAAACAAAGGCGCAGTCGAACGGGCGATCCGGTTCGGGCTGGCGATCGGCGCGACCATCAACCGCCAGTCGATCTTCGCGCGCAAGAACTACTTCTATCCCGATCTTCCCAAGGGCTATCAGATCAGCCAGTTCGAACTGCCGGTCGTGCAGGGAGGAAGCCTGTCGATCCCGACCAAAGACGGTGTGAAGATCGTCCGCCTGACCCGGGCACACCTGGAAGAAGATGCCGGCAAGTCGCTGCACGAAGATTTTCATGGCATGAGCGGCATCGACCTGAACCGGGCCGGCACCCCGCTGCTGGAAATCGTCTCGGAACCTGAAATGAGTTCGGCCGACGAGGCTGTAGCTTATGCGAAGGCGCTGCATTCGCTCGTGCGCTGGATCGACATCTGCGACGGCAACATGCAGGAAGGGTCGTTTCGCTGCGATGCCAACGTTTCCGTGCGCCGGCCCGGCGCGCCGCTCGGCACGCGTCGCGAGATCAAGAACCTGAACTCGTTCCGCTTTCTGCAGCAAGCCATCGAGTACGAAATCAAATGGCAGATCGAGACGCTCGAGGATGGCGGCAAAATCCAGCAGGCCACCGTATTGTTCGATCCCGATTCGGGGCAGACGCGCGTCATGCGCCTGAAGGAAGATGCGCATGACTATCGTTATTTTCCCGACCCGGATCTGCTGCCGCTAGAGATATCGGAAGATTGGATTGAAAGAGTTCAGGCTGAAATGCCTGAGCTTCCCGAGGTGAAGCACAAAAAGTATGTGCTTTTGGGGCTTACCCCGTATCAAGCCTCTCTGCTGACATCGAGCCGTGAAATGGCCGATTTTGCAGAAAAAACATTTAACGGTACGGCACCTGAAGATATCCCTCGACTAGCCAATATAATAGCCGGTCCTCTTTCGGCTCGACTAAACGAAGAGAATCGAACAATCACCGAAATCAATATCTCTCCGGAGCAATTGCGAATCCTAGGACAACGGGTTTCAGTTGGAGTGATCTCGACCTCAACAGCGACATCGACCATCTTTCCGATATTGTGGAAAGGGGAGCGCTCCGTCGATCAGATCATAGAAGAAAATAACCTAAAACAGATCTCCGACTCTGGCGTAATCGAGAAGATCGTCGATGCGGTGATGGCTAACAACGCGCAGCAGGTCGCCGATTACAAGGCCGGAAAAGAGAAGGCCTTCAATTCCCTGGTGGGACAGGTCATGAAGGCCAGTCAGGGCAAGGCGAATCCCGCCCTGGTCAACGAAATACTGAGGAAGAAACTCGGCTGACTGTTATTTGTTCGCCTGCGTGGCGCCCTTCAGTTCGCGGAAACGCAGTTTTTCCGCATCATATTTGGCCCGGATCGCATCCGACTGGATCTTGCGTTGTGCAAGGTCGGCCTCCAGTACGGCAATATCCTTCTGGCTCGCACTCACATCTTCCAGCAGATGGGCGGGCAGCGGCTTTTTCTGGGCTGCCAGGGTTTCCGCCTGGTTCTTCAGCTCGGTCAGTTGCTGATTGGCCTTGTCCAGTTTCGCTTCGTTGACCTTCGTCCCCTGAGCGGGAATGGCCAGGCTTCGGTCACGGGCAGCATCGATTTCTTCCTCCGTGGTATAGGTTGCCATCAGGGCTCGATCGCGCCGCTCCTGTTCCTTCGTAGTTTTTGGATCCGCCTCCGGGTCGGCTTTCGCCGGTTGCCCGGGCTTGGCGATTTCCTTCTTTTTCATCACCACGCCCTGGCGGTTGAGCTCCGAACCCTGGCCGCAATCCGGATTGATCTTGTCGGAGTAATACACCTTGCCGGCTGTATCGACGCACTTGTACATGCGCACGTTCCCATCGGCATAAGCCGGAAGGGCAGGCGCGGCGGCGACAAGACAGGCGAGAACGATCAAGGGCTTCATGCGGTCACTCCATATTCCTTGCGGTATCGCTCCACCGATTGCAACTGCTGTG
The DNA here is from genome assembly GCA_025357235.1 of Betaproteobacteria bacterium. GTDB lineage: Bacteria > Pseudomonadota > Gammaproteobacteria > Burkholderiales > JACQAP01 > JACQAP01. Next base: position 7,385 of record JANXPQ010000249.1, on the reverse strand, counting down.
CCATATCTCCCCGCCCGCGCAAAAAGGCCACCAAATCATCCAGCGTGGCAATGCTGATGACCGGAATACCGAATTGGTCGCGGACTTCCTGGACGGCGGACAGGGTGCCGGTGCCGCGTTCCATGCGATCCAGGGCGATCAACACCCCGGCGGGCCGGGCTCCGGCGGCCCGAATGATGTCCACCGATTCGCGCACCGAGGTACCTGCCGATATGACGTCGTCAACAATCAGCACCCGCCCTTTCAGAGGCGCGCCGACCGTCATGCCGCCTTCGCCGTGGTCCTTGGCTTCCTTGCGATTGAAGCAGAACGGCGGATTTCGCCCAAATTCGGCAAGTGCCACAGCCGTCGCCGCCACCAGGGGGATGCCTTTATAGGCCGGGCCGAACAGGAGATCGAACCCGGGATCCGCTGCCAGAAGGGCTTTCGCGTAGAATTGTGCGAGCCGCCGCAACGTATTGCCGTCGTTAAACAGGCCGGCATTGAAGAAGTACGGCGACAGGCGCCCGGCCTTGGTTTTGAACTCACCGAAACACAAGACGCCGCGGGCCACGGCAAATTCGATGAACTCCTGCCTGAAATTACTCATTACTTATCGTGCGCATCGTCACTCTCAATCTAAACGGCATACGTTCGGCCGTCAATAAAGGCTTCCTCGGCTGGCTTGCGAAGCAAAGCGCGGACGTCGTCTGCGTGCAGGAGCTCAAGGCCCAGGACAAGGATCTCACCGACGCGATCCGCAATCCCGACGGATTCCACGGCTATTTTCATTGCGCCGACCGGCCCGGATACAGCGGTGTGGGCATCTACTGCCGGAAGAAACCTGACCGCCTGGTCACCGGCATCGGCATTGCCGATATCGACGCCGAGGGCCGCTATCTCGAAGCCCAGTTCGGCAACCTGAGCATCGTATCGCTCTATGTTCCTTCGGGTTCGAGTTCCGCCGAACGGCTGGCGGTCAAGTTCAGCTTCATGCGCCGCTTCATCGATCCCCTGCACAAGCTCGGCGGCTGCGGTCGTGAAATCGTCATCTGCGGCGACTGGAACGTCGCGCACAAGGAAATCGACCTCAGGAACTGGCGTTCGAACCAGAAGAACTCCGGCTTCCTGCCCGAGGAGCGTCAGTGGTTTTCCGGGGTGATCGACCGCCTCGGCTACGTCGATGTCTTCCGCAAACTCGACGACCGCGCCGAGCAATATACCTGGTGGTCGAATCGCGGCCAGGCATGGGCGAAAAACGTGGGCTGGCGCATCGACTACCAGTTGGCCACCCCGGGCATCGCGTCCAAGGCCACCTCGGCTGCGATTTACAAAACCGAACGCTTCTCCGACCACGCCCCCCTCAGTATCGACTACGGATACGAACTTTGAGCGGCTAGTGTCCTGTTCCGTTGATTCGTGGACAAGTCGTAACAGTCAAAGTCGGTCCTTATGTCTATTTGACCGCAATCCAAGATCGGTCAGAAAACCCGCGAAATCGGTGCCAGGCAAGGTGCGAGTCCTCGGCAGTGGCGAGTACCACGGCGAGGACTCGTAACAACGCCTGGCGCCGATTCTCGTCGGGTTTTCAGCCACGAATCAGCGGAACAGGACACTAGGGACGGACGGCATTTTCAGCCGGTTCCCCGGAAACCGAACCACTTTCGTTCCATGGCGCGACCTTGAACAGCAGCAGCATTCCTGGCAGTGCCAGCAACACACACAGCAAGAAGAAGCCGAACCAGCCGAGTTGTTCGACCAGCCATCCGGTAGTCGCGTTGAGGAAAGTGCGCGGTACGGCGGCGAGACTTGTAAAGAGCGCAAACTGGGTGGCGGTATAGGCCGGATGGGTGGCGCGGGCGATATAGGCGACGAATGCGGCAGCACCCAGACCGACGCCGAGCGCTTCGAACCCGATCACGAGCGCCAGCGCTGCCCGCTCCGGCGCGCCGATTTCCGTGAACGGACCGATGCGCGACAACCAGGCAAATCCGAAGATCGATACGATCTGGACCACGCCGAACAGCCATAGCCCGCGATTGATGCCCAGCTTCAGCATCCACAGCCCACCCAGTAGCCCCCCGATCACGCTGGGCCACAGGCCGGCGTTTTTCGCGACCAGGCCGATGTCGGATTTCGAGTAACCCATGTCGAGATAAAAGGGGGTGGCAAGCGCGGTGCACATGCTGTCGCCGAGCTTGTAAAGAAAGATGAAGCCAAGCACCAGCAACGCGCTGCGCACGCCGGCCCGCCCGATGAATTCACGAAACGGCTCGACCACGGCGTCGCGCAGCGTTTTGGGCCGTGCGCCTGTTACCACGGGCTCCGCCACCATCAGCGTCATCGCCATGCCGGGAAGCATGAACAAAGCGGTAACGGCGAAAACCATTTCCCACGGAAGGCGGTCGGCCAGTATCAGCGACAGCGAGCCCGGAACCAGCCCCGCGATCCGGTACGCGTTGACGTGTACTGCGTTACCCAGACCCAGTTCGGCGTTCGACAACAATTCCCGGCGGTAGGCGTCGATCGCTATATCCTGCGTTGCACTGAGAAAGGCGACTGCCGTAGCTGCATAGATAACCCATGACAGCTCGTCGCGCGGCGAGAGTGTGCCCATCCACGCAATCGTCGCCATCAGCGCAAGCTGCGTGATCAGCATCCAGCCGCGGCGCCGGCCGAACGCCGGCACCACATAGCGATCGAGAAATGGTGACCAGAGAAATTTCCATGTATAGGGAAACTGGATCAGCGCAAAGGCGCCGATCACCTTGAGATTGATTCCCTCGGTACGCAGCCACGCCGGCAGCAGATTGAGAAGCAGATAAAGCGGCAGCCCCGAGCTGAAGCCGGTGAACACACAGATCAGCATGCGGCGCGTGAACAGCGCCGAAACCATGGAAGGTTGCGTCATGCCGCGCAATCAGGTGACCGGAGCCGCCCGATCGAAACGGTAGACCGCCAGCGAGCCGCGCAGGTTGGGCATCCAGGTGACCGGACGGCCCTCGACCATCACGTTTCTTTCGAGGATGCGGATGCCATGTCCGACGCAGAAATTCTCGAAATCGTCGATAGTGAAGAGATGGATGTTGGGGGTGTCGTACCACTCGTAAGGCAGCGCCTTCGACACCGGCATGTTCCCGGCGAAGACCTGCAGCCGGGGGCGCCAGTAGCCGAAATTCGGAAACGTGACGATGCCTTCGCGCCCGACGCGCAACATTTCGTTGACGATGCGTTCGGTATGGCGGATTGCCTGCAGCGTTTGCGACAGGATCACGTAGTCGAATGATCCGTCCTCGAATCCGGAGAGACCGGACTCCAGGTCATTCTGCAAAACGTTGACGCCGCTCTTGACGCAGGCCAGCACTTTGGCATCGTCGATCTCCATGCCGTAACCCGTTACACCGCGCGCCTCACGCAAATGACGCAGCAGCGAGCCGTCCCCGCAGCCCAGGTCGAGCACCTTGGCATTCGGCCTGATCCATTTCGCGATCGCGACGAAATCCGGACGGGCCGAGAAGGACACCGGTGTGTCGGGCGGCATCATGAGGCGGACACCTCGCGGGCGATGTTGTCGAAGTAGGCACGGATCAGGTTGTGATAGCGCGCGTCGTCCATCAGGAATGCGTCATGGCCATGCGGCGCATCGATTTCCGCATAGCTGACGCTCAACCGGTTATCCAGCAGCGCCTTGACGATCTCGCGCGAGCGAGCTGGCGAGAAGCGCCAGTCGGAAGTAAACGATACGACCAGGAATTTCGCCGTCGCGGGATCGAGCGCGGCGGACAGATCGCCATTGCGCGCGGCGGCCGGATCGAAATAGTCGAGCGCCTTGGTGATGCGCAAATACGTGTTGGCGTCGAAACGCTCGGCGAATTTATCCGCCTGATGGCGCAGATAGGATTCGATCTGGAATTCGACGTCGAAATTGAATTTCAATTCCCCGCCCCGCCGCTCACGGCCGAATTTCTCGGCCATCGCGTCGTCGGATAGATAAGTGATATGGCCGATCATGCGGGCGATACGCAGTCCGCGTTTCGGCACGACCCCTTGCGAGTAATAGTTGCCGCCGTGGAAATCGGGATCGGTCGTGATCGCCTGCCGCGCCACTTCGTTGAAGGCTATGTTCTGGGCAGAAAGCTTGGGTGCGGCCGCGATCACGATCGAGTGCGCCACGCGCTGCGGCTGGCTGATCGCCCATTGCATCGCCTGCATCGCCCCCAGGCTGCCGCCCATGATCGCGGCGAAGCGATCTATCCCAAGCCGGGTCGCAAGCCGCGCCTGGGCTTCCACCCAGTCTTCGACGGTGATGACCGGAAAATCTGCCCCCCACGGCCGGCCACTCGACGGGTTGATGCTGGCAGGCCCGGTCGAACCATGGCAGCCGCCGATATTGTTGACGCCGACCACAAAAAAACGATTGGTATCGACCGGCTTTCCCGGACCGATGAGATTGTCCCACCAACCGATATTTTCAGGATCGTCGGCGTAGACGCCGGCGACGTGATGCGATGCATTGAGCGCGTGGCAAACCAGGACAGCGTTGCTGCGCGCATCATTCAGCGTACCGTAGGTTTCGAAGGCAAGATCATAGGCATCGAGCCGGGCGCCGCTCTTCAAGGCGATCGGGTCTTCGAAATGGGCGAGCTTCGGGCTGACGACGCCGACTGAACCTTCGGGTGGCATGGGGATTTCCGGATTGCGTTGCGCGGATTATATCTTCCGCGCAACGGTCTTACGCGACAGGTTTGGCCGCCACCAACCGGCGCAACATCTGTTGCACCGCGTCTGTCTTCATATCCCGATACAGCAGGAATTGTTCCGATTCCTTGGCCAGCACCTCGGTGTCGTCGTAGGTCATGTCGCGCGTAAGGTCGATCTGGCCCGGCTGCGCCAGATCGTTGCCAACGCGGTCCGTCAAGCGATAGGCGACTTTGTAGTGAAGTTGGAACTCGCGCACCTTGCCCCCGGAAGACAGGGAAAGAATGCGATTTTCCTGATACTCGCCCACAATCTTGAGCACCGCCTCAGCCTCGTCCCGCTCGTGCACGACCTTGGTCTCGCTACCGGAGCGGATCGCCCGCTCCAGGTCGCTGGCAAACTGCGAATAGCCGGTTGTTTCGATGAACAGAGTCTTGTAGGGAATCGCTGCCTGGCCACGCAACTGGAAGCCGCAGGAAGACAGGGTCATTGCGCAGACAAACGCAATGACCAGGGCCGCCCCGCGTTGCGGAATACCGGCTTTCGGCCATAAGGTACGAGGTACGCCCGACTTCGCTGGATACCGGGCTTTGCCCATAAGGGCCGAGTAGATACGTTTAAAACTATCTCTCAAAACCCATTTCCCCCCAGCGAAAGACGAACCAGGCCAATTTTACTCTAGCGCCGCAAGAGTGCCCTCTTCACTCGCACCTCGGCCCTCTTACCTCGGACCTGTCTTTTTTCAGACAACGATGTTAACCAGCCGTCCCGGCACGACGATCACCTTTTTGACCGTCTGGCCGGCGATGTGTTTCTGGGCATTCGGATTTTCCAACGCCAGGCGCTCGATGGCGGCACGATCCGAAGTGCGCGCAACGAGGATCGCACCGCGATGCTTGCCGTTCACCTGCAATACCAGTTCGATCTCGTCCTGCACCAGTGCCGCCTCGTCCACCTGTGGCCAGGCGGCTTCCAGTATGTCGGCGCCGAAGCTGAACTCGCGCCATAGCGTCTGCGTGATATGCGGCGCTATCGGCGAAAGCAGCCTGAGTAGGATGCTCATGCCTTCACGCAGCAGCGCGCCCTGTGCCGGCCCGGGATTGTCCTCGAGCAGATTGAGGATCTTCATCGCGGCCGAGGCCACCGTATTGAACTGTTTGCGCTCGTAATCGAAATTTGCCTGCTGCAGCAGCATGTGTAGTTCGCGCCGCACGCCTTTCTGCGCCGCCTCCGCCTTGGCGGAGCCGGAAATCGTCGCCTGATAATCATGTGCGAATTTCCACAACCGGCGCAAATAGCGATAGGCCCCTTCAACCCCGTCATCGTTCCAGGCCAGCGTATCTTCCGGCGGGCTGGTGAACATCATGAAAAAGCGCGCGGTATCCGCGCCATACTGGTCGATCAAAGCCTGCGGATCCACGCCGTTGTTCTTCGACTTCGACATGGTGCGGATGCCGCCGGACTCCACCGGCTTGCCGTCGGACTTGAGCTTCGCTCCGATGCGCTTGCCCTGTTCGTCGAATTCGAGCTCGACGTCGGCCGGATTGAAATACTGCACGCGGGCGCCGTCGGCCTTGCGGGAGAAAATCTCGTTCAGCACCATGCCCTGCGTCAGCAGGCGCGTGAACGGCTCGTCGAGTTTCACCAGGCCGAAGTCGCGCATGACCTTGGTCCAGAATCGCGAGTAGAGCAGGTGCAGGATGGCGTGCTCGATGCCGCCGATGTACTGGTCCACCGGCAGCCAGTAATTCACCCGCTCGTCAACCATCTTCCCGTTCTGGTCGGCGCAGGCGTAACGCAGGAAATACCAGGATGAGTCGACGAAGGTATCCATGGTATCGGTCTCGCGCTTCGCCGGTTTGCCGCACTTGGGGCAATCGGTATTCACGAAGTCGGCGCGCTTGTTCAGCGGATTGCCGCTGCCATCCGGCACGCAGTCCTCGGGCAGCACGACCGGCAACTGGTCTTCAGGCACCGGCACGTCGCCGCAGCTTGCGCAATGCACGATCGGGATCGGGCAGCCCCAGTAGCGCTGGCGCGAAACGCCCCAGTCGCGCAACCGCCAGGTATCCCTCCACCCACCGGAGTTGAACAAACTCTCAGCAGGACCTCTAGTGTAAACTGTTGGGAGCCTGAGCAAGCCGCTTCGGAGTTTCCTCCTCAGCACTGTACCAGCTGCATAGCTTTCGCTGTGCGAGCCGCCACCCAAACAGTCACTTCGCTCGTACCCAACGTGGTCTTATAGTGTCACGCATACGGTCTACAATGCGCGACCAGCGCTACACGCGTCGACATGCCACGTGGCTTGCCTACTGCCATTAGGCTACTATATCCCGTGTTCCATGCCATGGGCAACTCTGACTCTTCCGGGGCATGTAACCACCGGTTACACATGTTATGATTCATAAGATTCATTAAAACCTAACTGTCACATAAATCAGACTTGAAGCTTGGCATATTTTGAATCTTGTCAGTTTCCGTAAAAAAATTAAATACGTCAGCTCGATTTGATAGATTATATACATGATAGCTTCAATTAATGGTGCACAATTTGATCGATACTGTTGTTTACAGTTTGTGTTGTATACTTATTTATTCTAAAAAATGGCGCTCATACGGTGAAAGGAAGTGTTCAAAATCAGGTTTCAACAGGTCTATTTTAAAAAGTACCTAGACATACGCGCCTGTCTTAGACGAAATTGCAACAG
>JANXPQ010000218.1 GCA_025357235.1 Betaproteobacteria bacterium | reverse complement strand
CCGCGGAAGCCGGCTTTGGCCGCGGCGCCGAAGCGCTCCAGGAAACCGACCTCGTTGAACATCATCGACAGGTTGGCATTGAAATTGGGCATGCATCCTCCCGGGATTTTTTGGCTGTAGGTTGGCGGGAGCGGCAATTATAGCCGCCCGCGCCGTTATAATCGGCCCGTGAATCCAACCGGAAGCGAGCTGTCGATGAAATTCAGGGGAACCGAGTCTTACGTCGCCACCGAGGACTTGATGATGGCGGTCAACGCTGCCGTCACGCTCGAGAGGCCGCTGCTGATCAAGGGCGAACCGGGCACGGGCAAGACGATGCTGGCAATGGAAGTGGCCAAGGCACTGGACCGCCCTTTGCTGCAGTGGCATGTGAAGTCCACCTCCAAGGCCCAGCAGGGGCTGTACGAATACGATGCGGTATCGCGCCTGCGCGATTCGCAGCTTGGCGATGGCCGGGTTCACGACATCGCCAACTACATCGTGCGCGGACCGGTATGGGACGCCTTCGATTCGGACCGTCAGACGGTGCTGCTGATCGACGAAGTGGACAAGGCGGACATCGAATTCCCGAACGACCTGCTGCGGGAACTGGACCGCATGGAATTCTATGTCTACGAGACGCAGAAGCTGGTCAAGGCCAGACACCGGCCGGCGATCATCATCACCAGCAACAACGAGAAGGAATTGCCGGACGCGTTCCTGCGCCGCTGCTTTTTCCACTACATCAAGTTTCCCGACAAGGAAACGATGCAGCGTATCGTCGATGTGCATTTTCCGAACCTGAAAAAATCGCTGCTGCGGGAGGCGCTGGAGGTGTTTTTCGAGATCCGCGAGGTCCCGGGCCTGAAGAAGAAGCCATCGACCTCAGAACTGCTCGACTGGCTGAAGCTGCTCATGGCGGAGGATATTTCCCCGGAGACGCTGCGCGGCAAGGACCTATCGAAGATCATTCCGCCGCTCGCCGGCGCGCTGCTGAAAAACGAGCAGGACGTCCATCTGTTCGAACGGCTGGCATTCATGCCGCGGCACAATCGCTAGGCGCTTGAAGAACTTGCGCCAGTTTTCCGCCGTTCTGCTGTTGGCCTTCGGACTGCTGCCGGCGTCGGCCGGTGCAGCCACCGACCTGCAACCGGTCATGTTGCAGCTCAACTGGAAACATCAGTTCCAGTTTGCCGGTTACTACGCCGCCATCGAGCGGGGGTTCTACCGGGAAGCAGGCTTCGACGTGCGCTTGCAGGAGGTTCAGGAGGGGCGCGATCCGATCGACGCAGTGATGTCCGGGGAGGCAGACTTCGGTGTCGGCGCTTCCGAGCTTGCGCTTCGGCGCGGGCAGGGGCAGCCGCTGGTCGTTCTTGCGACGATCCTGCAGCATTCCCCCCTGGTCCTGATCGCCGCCGGCCGCAGCGGCGCGTCGGTGCACGAACTGGCGGGCAAAAAGGTCATGTTGATGCCGCACGAGACCGAGTTGATCGCCTATCTGCAGCAGGAACAATTGCCGCTGGATCGTATCGTGGTGGTTCCGCATTCCTTCGATCTCAAGGATCTGCTGACAGGCAAGGTAAGCGCGGCATCCGGCTACTCGACTGACGAGCCTTATCTGTTGAAAAAAGCCGGCGTGCCGTTCAACCTGTTTTCGCCACGGGCGAGCGGCATCGATTTTTATGGAGATTCGCTTTTCACGACGGAACGGCTTGCGCGCGCGCATCCGGATCGTGTCGCAGCCTTCCTGAGCGCGAGCCTGCACGGCTGGCAGTACGCGATGGACCATCCGGCAGAGATGGCCGATCTGATCCTCGCGCGCTACGGCACGCGCAAGACCCGGGATCATCTGCTGTTCGAGGCTGCGGAAATGCGCAGACTGATGCAGCCGCAGCTGGTGGAGATCGGCTACATGAACCCAGGCCGCTGGAATCAGGTCGCGGCGACTTATGCGCAACTCGGCATGCTGCCGGCGTCGTATTCGCTGGACGGATTTCTGTTCCGGCCGGCCCAGCGCGCCGATTGGACGCTCTTGTACAGATTCGGTATTGCCGCCGCAATCGTCCTGCTGATTGCCGGCGTGGTGGTGGTGGTGTCGATCAGGCTGAACCTGAGGCTGTCGCGTGAAGTGGCTGAGCGCCGCCAGATCCAGAATGAGCTGCGCAAGAGCGAGCAGCGTTTCCGCACGCTGATCGAGAGCGCGCCGCTGGCCATGATGACCTGGGACAAGCAGCACCGCGTTACCGGGTGGAACAGGCAGGCGCAGGAACTGTTCGGTTGGAGCGAGAGCGAGGTGCTCGGGCGGGATTTCCTGACGTTCATGATTCCGGAAAGCGCGCGCACCGAGGTCGACCATATCGTCGAAGAGGCCATCGAGCGCGGCATCGAAAGCCATTCGGTGAAGGAATCGCTGATCAAGTAGCCGCACGAGGCGACAGATGACCACGATTGGATTGAATTGTTAAGGTGAACGGATTTTTCATCGAAATGAGCACGGTTTTAGGGGCAAAAGCGGAGCATTTCCCCGCATCGTGGTCACG
>JANXPQ010000137.1 GCA_025357235.1 Betaproteobacteria bacterium | reverse complement strand
CCACAGAGGACACAGAGAGCACAGAGGAAGACAAAATGAATATTCCTTGGCGGCGTGAAGATATGTCAGTCTCATTCGACGATTGCATACACTGATATTTCCAATTCGCTATGGTTCCTCGTCCGGTATTGTTTTTCTCCGTGTCCTCTGTGCCCTCTGTGCCTCCGTGTTGGGTGTAGTCACTAGAATTCCTTTTTAACCGCGGCGGAGATGAGGGTTGTGAGTTCATTGACCATGGCTGTTCCTTTTTCCCTGGTTGCGGATTTTGCCGACGACAGCACCCCGGAGGGCGGTACCCATTCGGTTCGCGTTGGATAGATATCGTAAGGCTGGAAGTCCGCCGGCGGATCGTTGGGGATGCGATCCAGACGAACCAGTTCGGGATGGTAGTGCAGCATCATGGAAGTTTCGAGCACGGCGGCATGCTCCAGTGCGTAACCCGGGAAGCCGTCGGGGAAGGCTTTGGCCAGCGTCGGCGGCGTAAAGAAATCCCAGTACTCCAGGCGCATGATCGTCAGTGGGGTTTTGCCCAGTTCGCGCATCGCCAAATTGATGCCCTCGATCAGGAACCACTGGTTCTCGTAGTGGCCGTTGACGATGACGAGTTTCTTCACGCCGTGGCGGGCGAACTCGCGCACCGTGTCCCGCACGGTGTGCGCCAAGGTCATCGCGTCGAGGCTGGTCGTGCCGGGGGAATGCTGGCCGCCGCCGCATTTCGGTTGCGATTTATAGCCGTAGGCCATGGCCGGCGCCACGAGACCCGACGTCGCGCCGGCGACCCCTTCAGCCACCGCAGTCGACAGGATCGCGTCGGTGCCCAGCGGCAGATGCGGTCCATGTTGCTCCAGCGCGCCGACGGGCAGGAATACCGGTGCCTGTTCGTCGCGCACCCGCTCCTGATATTCCATCCACGTCAGGCGGTTCATCAGCGTTTCTTTCATTAGGGCTTGCTCCCTTTGTCGTCGGAGGGTCGAGTTTCCAGCAGCGCCGCAGTGACGATCATTGCAGCGCCGATCCATTCCGTGCCATCCAGGCGTTCTCCTGCGATCCACATCGCGGAAACTACGGCGGCAACCAGTTCGAACACCAGCAGGATAGCCGCGCGGCCGGCTTCGAGATGTGATACGCCCCACGCAGTGATCACCATCGCCGCCAGCATCCAGATGCCCGCGAATGCGAGCAACTCACCGACCAGAGCGGGTGCCACCGCGGGAATCGACTCCCCGGTGCCGAGCAGGATCAGACTCGACAACAATCCGCAACCCACGAACACTACCAGCGACTTCGCATCGAGCGGTGTGCGATCCGCAGCGCGGGTGAACAGATTCTGCGAGGCATAGAATATCCCCGAGCCGAGCGCAAACAGATCGACCAAACCGGGCGGTGCTGCGAAAACTGCGGAGCCACCGAGGAGCAGCACCGCACCGACAACGGCGGTTGCCACGCCGACGACACGCAGGCGGGTCAGCGGTTCGCCGAAGAAAATCCTTCCGCCGATGACGCCCCACACCGGCGCCAGGTAGAACAACAGCATCACTCTGACTACTTCGCCGCGAACGATGGCGGACAGGAAGCAGACATTGGCAAGGCCGCCGGCGAGCGCGATCATCAATACGAGCCGCCGCTGCGGCCACCAGGACTTGCGGCGATAAAGAATCCACGGCAACGCTAGCAGCCCGACCAGCCCGTAGCTCATCATGGTGAGCGTGATGCCGCTCAATCCCTGCCGCCCGAAGTACTTCAGCGGAATCCACGTCAATCCCCACAGCAGGCCGGCCACGAGCAGGGCCGCGACGGCGAGGCGCGAACGATCGGGGGAAGCGGGGATGGCGGATTGGAGATTCATGGGGCCGGGTTTTGAAGTGTCGACAATCCTGGTGGTATCGGGGATAAGCAGGGCCGGGGTTCGAGGTCCGAGGTTCGAGTTAGAGGACTATGGCCTGGATTTCACTCGGCCCTCGTTCCTCGAACCTCGCACCCGGAGCTATCCCATCCAGGCCCCGCCATTGGGGCTCAACACTTGTCCGTAATAGAAACTTGCCAGGTCCGACGCCAGAAACAATGCGGTGCCGGCGATTTCTTCCGGCTCCCCTACGCGGCGCGCGGGGATGGCGCGTTCGCGCTCGAGTACTTCGGCACTCATGTTCTCGAGCGGCAGCATCGGCGTGTTGATCGGGCCGGGGGCGATTGCGTTCACCCGGATTGCCGGCGCAAATTCCCGCGCCATTGCGCGCGTCAATCCAATCACGCCGGCTTTCGCCGCGCAGTAAGGTCCGTAGAGCTCCCTGCCGAGAAACCCGAGTTCGGAGGCGATATTGATCAGCACGCCGGAGCCGCGCTCGACCATTCCCGGCAACACGGCCCGCGAGCACAGGAAAACCGCCTTCAGATCGGTGTCGACGACGAAATCCCAGTCCTCTTCGGTCGTTTCGAGAAAAGGCTTCTCGAGAATCACCCCCGCGTTGTTGACCAGGATGTCGATCGGTCCCAATGCATCCCTGACCTTGTTCACCATGCGTTCGACCTTGGCCGCCTTGGTGACGTCGGCTTCGACCTCGATGGCACTCGCGCCGCGGGCGGCCATCTCCTTGACGACTTGCCGCGCCTCGGCCGCGCGCCCGAGGTGATTGACCGCAATGTGCGCACCGGCCGCCGCGAGCGCGACCGCAATAGCCCGCCCGATGCCGGTCGCGGCGCCGGTGACCAGCGCGGTTTTGCCTTCGAGCGAGATCGTGGTCATATTTTCAGTGCATCACTTCGCCGTTGGAAACCACGATCGCCTGTCCTGTAATCGGGCGCGCATCGCAGCTGGCGAGAAACAGATAGACGCCGGCGATGTCGGCCGGTTCGAGCAGTGCCGGCATTGCCTGCGCTGCGAGAATTTCTTCCAGGACGTCGGCTTCGGAGCGACCCTGCTTCGCGGCCATCGCGGTAAGCGAACGCATCGCGGACTCGGTGCGGATCCAGCCGGGACACACCGCGTTCACGCGAATCCCGCGTGGCGCGAGTTCCCATGCCAGCGAACGCGTCAGGCCGATCACCGCATGTTTGCTGGCAACGTAGGCGGAGAATCCGGCAACGCCGGTGAGCCCCCAGATCGAGGCTTGGTTGATGATGCTCGATCCGGATCCGAGCAATGGCAACAACGTGCGTACCGCGCGCGCCATGCCGCCGACGTTATTGTCGAGCAAGCGGCTCCAGTCGGAATGTGCTGTTGCGCTGGCATCGTCGATCGGCGTCGGATACTCCGCACCGGCGTTGTTCACCAGCACGTCGAGCTGCCCGCCAAACGCGCGGGTCGCCGCCCGCAATTTGCAGAGTTCGCCGTCGTTGCCGAGATCGCAGGCAATGGTTGCGACTTCAGCCGCAGCAGAGAAATCGGATTGGGCCGACTGCAGCGCGGCAGCGTCGCGGTCGACTGCAAGCAGGCGGCAGCCCTGCCCAGTGAAAGCCCGCGCGATCGCGCGGCCGATGCCGCGGGCCGCTCCAGTCACCATGACGGCCTTGCCGGCAAGCGCGTAGTTCGGGTTCATGCCCGCACTACACCGCAGTGAGGAAGGAAACGCCTGCAGCGCCGAGAAAGCCGTCCGCTCTGTGCGGACCGCTGGTGGCGACTTCGCCGTAGTCGTCGGACAGAATGCGCGCGACGCGATCGCGGTGATAGCCTTTGAGCAGTTCGCTCATCGGGAGAATCTGCACGTTGTCCGGTGGAAACAATTGCGCATCAAGTGCCGGCAGATCGTGCCACGGCACGATCGGGCGTTCATGATGCGCGTTGTGGTAGGAGAAGTTCAGCAACAACAGGTTCATCCAGGGATGGGCCACCGAAACCAGGTTGGAATAGGTATTGGCCTGTTCGTAGCGGCGGTCGCGAACCTTGTCGTCCGGAATGTCGCCTTCCTCGAGCACCGCGAAGGCGTCGTAGGTGTGCTGGTACGCGTCGGTAAAACGCAGCGCGTGCAGCATGATGAAGTAGGCGACGGCGTAGAGCACCAGCGCCTTCGGCGCATACCAGCCAAGCGCCGCGAATGCCGCGAGCCGGATGGCGATGATCGCGAATACACGCGGCCGCTCCGCATGGCGCGCGGGCTTCGCGAACGGCAGCACCATCACGTACGCGTGCATGATGAGCTCCACCGCCGGGATGTAAAGCCACTCGGCGGCAATCACCAGCCCGCGGAACCAGGCGGGCGCGGCCTGCAGAAATTTCTTGTAGTCGAACGTCAGCACGTCGGCGCGATCGATGTGATGGCGCATGTGCTTGCGGCGCAATGCCTGAAACGACGCGTAGCAACTGCCGTTGATCCAGCTCATCAGCACGCCCCAGCGGTTGTTTGCGGCGGCGGACTTGAAGATGCTCTGGTGGGCGAACTCATGCACGAAATAGGCGCTATAGGTCAGGCAATGCCCGGCGAGCAGCACGCCCGCCAGGTTTGCATACCAGACGTCGGCGGTCATCAGTGCGATGCCGGAGCCCCACCCCGCGAGCGTATAGCCCAGCGCGGCTATGTTCAGCCAGGCGCCGTGGGGAGAGCGAAAAAACTGTTTCAGCATGTCGTCGGATGTTGCGTGGAGGGCCCGCGCTCGCGCGGGCCCGCTCCGGCTACTTCTTCAACACCATCTTGAGGATTGAGTCGTCGTAGGTATCCTCGGTCTTCGGTATGGTCGTAATCTGACCCTTTGCTTTCAGGATTTCGCTTATCAGCGCGCCGCTGACGTAAAGCGAGGTGGTGTCTTTGCCCTTCGCAAGGACCTTGTCCATTTCACCCGGCTTCATGTTGTACACGCCGGACAATTGGTCTTTCACTTCTGCGGCGGACACCCCGATCGCCTTGCCGATGATTTCGGCGGCCTTGTCGGGATTCTTCTTCATGTAGTCGAGGCCGTCGATGTAACCCTGGATCAGGGCCTTGACCACATCGGGCTTGGCCTTTATGACTTCCTTCTTGAACACCATCACGTCGGTGATCAGGCCGGGGGCATCCTTGGAGGAATACACTACATGGAATTTTTTGCCGCCCTCGAGCGCGGTGATCTGCGATACGTTGGGCTCGTAGGTCACGCCGATGGGCATCGAACCGGACGCCATGGCCGCGGGAATCGCTTCCGGCGTCATGTTGATCGGCGTGATGTCCTTCTCGGTCATCTTGTTGACCTTGAGTGCATAGGACAGCAGAAAGTCGGAAGGCGACAACGGGTTGTAGCCGACTTTCTTGCCTTTGAAGTCGGTGACCTTCTTGATATCAACGCTGCTTACGATCGCATCGCCGCCCGCTGAATAGTCGATCGGGCTGACTACGCGCTGGGTGCTGCCTTTGGCGACCTGGCCGATGACCTGGTCGTAAGTCAGCATGCCGCCATCGACGGAACCGCCTTCGATCGCGGGCGGAATCAGCGCGGGATCGCTGAACACCTGCAGCGTGACCTTGATGCCGGACTTCTTGTAGAGATCGAGCGCATCGGCGACGTAGTAGGGCCCGTAGCCGATCCAGATTACCGTGCCGATTTTTGCCGATCCTGCGGCGAAGGCGCCGCTCCCGGCGAGAAGCAGGATGGCGACGAGGGACTGCGTGATGCGACGCGTGACTACGTTGAGCAGGCCTTGCATGTTGAACTCCTCAGTCGGGTAAAAAAGCAATGGAGAGCAGTCTCGCTCTCCCGGGCTTTTATCCCTCCGTGGAGCCTCATCATGAGGCCGGGCCACTCTCGGACCAGTCACCCTTGCGGGCCGGAACCCTAGTGTCCCTACCGGATCATGCTGCTTCAGGCAGCAAGACTATTCTCCGTCTGCACGGTACCAAAGCAATAGAGGTGCCAATCCTGCAGCGAACCAAAAAGTGGCTCCGGTTGATGGACTTGCGCAAAATATCGGGACGATGTGCGATAAAGTCCGCCGCACACAAATGGCGCTCCGGCAAGGCATCGCCGCGCCAACTTAGTGCCGAAGCGAAGCTGGGCGCCGTGCCGGTTCCGGCCGCAGCGGCGCGTTCCGGTAAGATGCGGTCTGCGACGATGATCCGACTTGAGCGATGTCATTCCTCTCCATTCTATTTACGCTTCTGATCGAACAGGCCCGGCCGCTTACTCCGCGCAACGCGGTCCACCGCTGGTACCTGCGCTATGTCAATTCCCTCGGCAATCACTTCAACGCAGGCGAGCAGGATCAGGGCATGGTGGCGTGGTTGCTGGCTGTGGTGCCCTGGGTGCTGGTGTCGGTGGCGATCCACTATTTCCTGCTCGACATCAGCATCGCCGCGGCATGGATCTGGAACGTCGCCGTGCTCTATCTGACGATGGGGTTTCGTCAATTCAGCCATGCCTTCACCGAGATCGTCGAAGCGTTGCGCGTCGGCGATGTGGACCGGGCGCGGGTGCTGTTGACCGAATTTCGCGGCGAATCGGCCGCGGAATACAACGGCACGGAAATAGCCAAGGTGGCCATAGAAGAAGGGTTGATCAATTCGCACCGCCATGTGTTCGGCGTCATCTTCTGGTTCCTGATCCTGCCCGGCCCGAGCGGCGCGGTGCTGTACCGCCTGGCCGGCATCCTCGAACAGAAATGGGGTTCGCGTTCGTCGCAGGACTACGGCGATTTCGGAAAATTCGCGCAGAAGATATTCCACTACATCGACTGGATTCCGGTGCGGCTCACCGCGATGAGTTTCGCCATCGCCGGCGACTTCGAGGACGCGGTGTATTGCTGGCGCTCGCAGGCGACGACCTGGATGGATCCGGAGCAGGGGGTGGTGCTGGCCAGCGGCGCAGGGGCGCTGGGCGTGCGGCTCGGTGAAACGCTGCACCATCACGGCACCGTGAGTTTCCGTCCCGAACTCGGGCTCGGCGACGATGCCGATGTGAATACGATGACCAGCGCGGTGGGAATGATCTGGCGCGCGCTGGTGATGTGGATGTTCATCCTCGCGCTGCTCACCGTCGCGCGCTGGGTCGGCGCCTAGCGACTTGGATTTTCTGCCTAGAACTTCCTGCCCGAGTCGATTTCCCTGACCAGTTTGCGGTAAGCCTCCAGCCGCCGGGCGTCAACCTGCCCTTCTTCCTGCGCCTGCGCTATCGCGCAGCCGGGTTCCACCAGGTGCCGGCAATTGTGGAAGCGGCAATGGCCCAGCAGCGGCCTGAATTCGATAAATGTCTCGGCGATGTCCTGCTGCGTAAGATGATGCAGGCCGAATTCCTGCATGCCCGGAGAATCGATCAGATCGGAACTGGCGTCGAGGTGATAAAGCCGGGCGTGGGTCGTCGTATGCCGTCCTGAATCGAGCGCCGCCGAAATTTCCGCCGTGGTGGCGTTGGCTCCCGGAATCAGCGCATTGATGATCGTCGATTTCCCCATGCCCGACTGGCCGATCAGGACACTCACCTGTCCGCTCAGCGCGGGACGCAGCGGCGCTATATCCTGCTTGGCCGATAGCGGGATGACGCGATAGCCCAGACCGGCATACAAAGCAAGGCGCTCCATGGCTGCTGCGCTTTCCCCCGCCAGGTCGAACTTGTTCAATACGATGACCAGCGAGAGGCGCTGATTTTCCGCAGCCGAGATGCAGCGATTCAGCAGCTCTTCGTAGAAACTGGGGACGACGGCCAGCACGATGACGATCTGCGTGACGTTGGCGGCAATCAGCTTCTGGCGGAACTGGTCGGAGCGGTACAGCAATGCGGAACGCGGATCGATGGCTTCGACGACGCCCTGACCGGGGGCCGTGCGCGCGATTTCGACCCGATCGCCGCAAGCCAGCGTGCTGCGCTTGCCGCGCGGGAAACAGGTGAGGGTCTCGGGACCGGGGAGTTCGACCAGATATTGCCGGCCGAAGGTGCCGACGACGAGGCCGTGGTGCAGGCTGGGCTTTGCGCTCAACGCCTATTCAAACCTATTTCCAACCGCAGAGGCGCGGAGGCGCAGAGAATTGCGCGCAGAGGAAAACAAATTGGATTCTTGTTGAACATGCAGCGGTTGCCATTGTGGGCCCGATATGGCGGCCATGAGAAATCTATCGAGTAAGAACTACTTTAGGCATTTCTCCGCGTACCCTCTGCGTCTTTGCGCCTCTGCGGTGAG
>JANXPQ010000129.1 GCA_025357235.1 Betaproteobacteria bacterium | reverse complement strand
CGCCAGCAGGCCGCTTGGTCCACCGGCAACTATGCCGTCGTGGGCACCACGCTGCAGATCGTCGGCGAGAATCTTTGCGAAGCGCTCGACCTGCGTTCCGGTGCGCGCGTGCTCGACGTCGCCGCCGGCAACGGCAATGCCACGCTGGCGGCTGCGCGCCGCTGGTGCGAAGTGACCTCCACCGATTACGTGCCCTCGCTGCTCGAATCCGGGCGCGTGCGTGCGCGGGCCGAAGGTCACATGATCCAGTTCCAGGAAGCCGACGCCGAGAACCTGCCGTTCCCCGATGCGTCGTTCGATGTAGTGATGTCCACGTTCGGCGTGATGTTCACGCCGAACCAGGAAAAGGCGGCGAGCGAACTCGCGCGCGTCTGCAAACCCGGCGGGAAGATCGGCCTGGCGAACTGGACGCCCGAGAGTTTCATCGGACAAGTGTTCAAGACGATCGGCAAGTACATCCCGCCCGTGCCGGGCGTCAAATCACCGGCTCTGTGGGGCACGAAAGCAAGGCTCGGGGAACTCTTCGGCGACACCGCGAACGAGGTCCGCACGACCAGCCGCCAGTTCACTTTCCGCTACGGCTCGCCGGCACACTGGATCGAAGTGTTCCGCACCTACTACGGCCCGATGAACAAGACATTCGGCGCGCTCGATACCGCAAAGCAGATCGCGTTCACGCGTGAGTTGCTGGGCCTGATGGAGCGCCAGAACCGTTCGGGCGATGACACGCTGGTGCTGCCGAGCGAGTACCTCGAAGTCGTGATCGAGCGCAAGTGACGAATCCGAACCCCGGCAATTCGCCCTGGAGGCGAGGCCGGCAGGTCCGGACACCCAACAACAAACTGGAAATCGGAAGGGAATGCAGCATAGATATCGACGTGTATGCAGCAACCATTCCGGATTTTCCGTACCAGGCCGGCGTCCATGTCAATTATCAGGAGACGAAACTGCGTATCGAGGATGGGTTGCCCAAGTTGAAGGACGTGCCGAAGGAACTGGGCGGCTCGGGTATCGCCATCGCGGAATAACACCGTTTCATCGCAACCGCGATCGTCACGCGACGATCGCGGTTGAATGATCCAACGTCGGCCCTGCAAGGATCTCCATCACCCTCAGTGGGGTCGGCCTCGTTTTGCAAAAGCGTTGCACCTGCAAAAAATGCCGGTGCCTGCATCAAGTTTTCGATCCGGCTCGCGTGCAAAATTCAATACCATGCAAGCAACCTCTTTAGCCCTCGATCACCTCCTGCGTGCCATCGGCGATCCCGTCGCCGAGCTTCGCGACATCGGTCCCGGCCATGCGGAGTTCGATCGCGCGCAAACCATCCGCGCCGCGGCGGGCGTCCTGGCCAAGATCACGGACGCCTTTCCTGCGATCGCACAGGCGATCCAGACAGCCGATGGACGCAGGGTGTCGCCGCGAATACGCGTGCACCTTGCCGCAGCCGAAGCATGGCTATCCGGTAACCCGGTCCTCGCCGCCGAAAACTATTCTTCCATCCTGAACAGGTGGCCTCGCGATCTGCTGGCGCTGCGGCTCGCGCTGTCGTGCTACTTCTTCCTGGGATGGCATGACCGGCTTTGCACCGTCGTCGAGGAAGTGATTTCCGCACGGGCGGGAAGTCGGCGCGATTTCGGATTCGTGCTGGCCATGGCGTCGTTCGTTCACGCCGAGAACGGCGACTTCGCATACGCCGAGGCACTGGGGCGGAAAGCGCTGGAGGGCGACCCTGCCTGCCCGCTCGGCGTGCACGCGGTGGCTCACGCGATCGCCGAGTCCGGACGGCCGCGCGACGGCGCGCAATGGATGCGCGATCAGGTTGCCCATTGGGCAACGCCAAGCCGCATGCGCACGCACAACGCCTGGCATCTCGCCATGTTTGACGCCGAGGAAGGAAATATCGCGTCGGCGCTCGGCATCCTCGATGGATGGCTGCTTCCCGCCACTGCGGCATCGCAGCTCGATGCGTGCGACGCCGCTGCCCTGCTGTGGCGCCTCGCAACGGACGGGGTCGACGTCAAAGGCCGCTGGTGCAGGGTGTCCGACGCCTTCGAACGGACCATGACGCCGGGGTTCTGGCCGTATGTCGATCTCCATGCGGCGCTCGCGCACTTGAGCGCCGGAAGGAAGGCGCAGTTCCAACGCCTCGATCATGCGATCAAGCGATGCGCGCAAGGCAATGACTACGCCGCGTTGCGAGCGCGGCACATCACCCGGCCGGGTTTGCGGGCACTGGATGCATGGGCCCAAGGCCGCTATGTCGAGGCCGCCGGGCTGCTCGCAAACCTGCGACCCGTTCTCGACCACGTCGGCGGAAGCCGCGTCCAGCTGGAAGTGTTCACGAGCATCGAGGATGAAGCCCGTCGTCGGCATCGCGACCGGCATGGCGATCCGCCTCGATCAGCAGAAGAAATCGCGCAAGCGCTGCCATTCGTCAACATGAAACGCACCGAAGGTGATTTCTTCAGACCGCTGGAAGCGATCCCCTCACGGAAGGTGGCTTAGACACGGCGCGACGGGACTCCGTTGGGGGTGCGCATAGGCGAGTTGCCGGACTCGTCGATGAAAGCGATCGGCGTCAGCGAGGCTCGAGCAGCACGTAGCCGGCGAATTTGCGCATCGCGTCCCGCCGTTCCTTTGGGGCGAACAAACGCAAGAGCTTTATCATGACTTTCATGGGCCACGGCAGCGGGATCGGCCGGTGCGCGCGCCCGCCTTCGTCGGCCAGGTAGCGGATCAATTTTCACGCGCTCCAGACGGCAGCGTGGTTGCTCGTTGGCGAGCAGGCGTTCCTTGTAGTCGATGAGGTGAGGATAGTCCGCTTCGATCCACTGCACGGATGCAGGCAGGTCCATCCGGTACGGCCGTGCGTCCAGTCCCGCGCCGAGAATCACGATGGTATCGATACCTTCGGCGATGGCGCACCGGATGAAGTCGTCGATGATGCAGGTCCGCATCACGATGACCCAACCGGTGACCCGCGCACCCGGCATCGCGGCTGCGATTTTGCTGCCGTGCTCTCCCGCCAGGCGGGCTTCAGTCGTTGCGACTGGGAGGAGCGGGTCGAGTTCAGGCGGCCTTGCGCCGCGCAG
This sequence comes from Betaproteobacteria bacterium, assembly GCA_025357235.1. Taxonomy (GTDB): domain Bacteria; phylum Pseudomonadota; class Gammaproteobacteria; order Burkholderiales; family JACQAP01; genus JACQAP01. Next base: position 17,774 of record JANXPQ010000129.1, on the reverse strand, counting down.
GCTTTTTCCCGGGCCATGCGCGCATGGCGTTGGCGACCACCGCCTGCAGGCTTTTCGGCGAAGCGCCGTCGGCAGCCTGCGTCGACATGCCCTGCCCCACGGTTTCGTAGAACTTCGCCAGGCCCGCCGCATCGGTGCCCGCCGGCAGTTCACCTTCGCGGATGCCGCGTTCGATTCTTTTCCGCAAGCTCGCTTCCGCGTTCGCGCGGCACGCAATTGACGTCTTGCGCACCTTCGGCGAAGAAGCGTTGGTGCCCGACATCACCAGCATGCAACCCATGCCCGTGTCCGGCAGCGCCTTCGCTGAATGCATCAGCAGCGACTCGATCGCGGCGCGGGCGGTCGGCGCTTTTTCCAAAAGCACGTCCCGGCAAGCCGGGCCGTCGAGATAGTGCCTCAACGCTTCCAGATACAGCGCTTCCTTGTCGCCAAAGGCCGCGTACAGGCTGGGCGGATTGATGCCCATCGCGGCGGTCAGGTCGCTGAGCGAAGCGCCGTCGTAGCCCTTGCGCCAGAAAACGTCCAGGGCCCGCCGCAATGCTTCCCCGCGATCGAAGGCCCGCGGGCGTCCGCGCACGGCCGGGATCGGGGTTTCAGTCTTTTTCATAGTGATCGATACTAAATCATTTGACGTCCGGCCGCAAACCGCTTAGGCTTGCGCCACGATCTGTATCGTTCACTACACAATAACCCCGCCGTGTGCGGAAAATATCCAGGAGAATCAGCATGGGAAAGCTCGACAATAAAGTAGCACTCGTCACCGGCGGCAACAGCGGCATCGGCCTGGCCACCGCAAAACGCTTCGTCGCGGAAGGCGCGCACGTCTACATCACCGGCCGTCGGCAGAAGGAACTCGATGCCGCGGTGAAGGAAATCGGCGGCAACGTCACCGCTGTACAGGGCGACGTTTCGAAGTTGGCCGACCTCGACCGGCTGTTCGACACGATCCGCAAGCTGAAAGGCCGGCTCGACACGATCTTCGTCAATGCCGGCATCGCGCAGCTCGCGCCCCTCGGCTCGATCAGCGAGGAACACTACGACCAGGTTTTCGACGTCAATGTAAAGGGCGTGGTCTTCACGGTGCAGAAGGCGTTGCCGCTGATGGGGCCGGGCTCGACGATCGTCCTGAACGCTTCCATCGTCGCCAGCAAGGTTTTCGCGGCCTTCAGCATTTACAGCGGCACCAAGGCGGCGGTGCGCAACTTCGCACGCGGCTGGGCCGTGGACCTGAAGGACAAGAAAATCCGCGTCAATGTCGTCAGCCCGGGGGTCGTACTGACGCCCGGCCTGTCGACGCTCGGCCTGACCGAAGAGCAGGCCAAGGGCTTCATCGACGGCATGGTGGCCGTGACGCCGCAAGGCCGTACAGGCACGCCGGACGACATCGCCAAGGCCGTCACTTTCCTGGCCTCCGACGACAGCAGCTACGTCAATGGCGCGGAGTTGTTCGTCGACGGAGGCATGGCCCAAATCTGAGCGGCACAAGTCTGACGCCGCTCGGCGTTTGCGCAGGGAGTTTTTGAAAATTCCCCGCCCGATTGACCTATCGCGTCGATCGGGCGCTGGATTTCTCCGACATTATTTTTCCGCGGGTAGAATCGAATCGCCCGGATGGATATGTTCGAGATCGCGATTGCGGGTCTCGACGCCTTTCACAGCCAGGAGGACGGCAGAGGCTGCCAGCACCGCTGCGATGATCAGCGCAGATGCCGTCAAGCTGCCGAACAATCCCATGACGCCGAGGCCTGCCGCGGCGATCCCGCCCGCCTTGCAGCTGCCGGCGACGAGCCCGCTGCCGGTACCGCGCACCTGCAGCGGATAAATTTCCGTCGCATAGGGAATGAGCATCGCGATGACGCCGCTGACGCTCATCAGCAGCAGGCCCGTCGGAAAATTCAGAAACCACAGCACCCGCCATCCGAACCGCGGTTCGAGCCACGCCGCGCACAAGCTCGCAGCGAGGTAGCCGCCGGTCGTGCCGATACCGCCGAGCAGCACCAGCATCCAGCCGCGGTGGCGCGACGGCACGGTTTCGGCCATCAGCGTCAAGGCGACGGAAGCAAACCGCCGGCCGATGCGCCCATCAGGAAACACGTGAACAGGTTCCACTCGAACGCCGGCATGGCGCCGCAGCTCGCCGTCTGGCGGGTGATGCTGTATTCGTCCGCCATGCCAGGCATGACGAAACCAAGCGTCGCCGGCTTCATGATGTCGACGATGAGGACGATGAACAGCGTCCCATGAGCACGGGTGAGCGGCGCATTGTCCGCGCTCACCAGCGAGATCGCGGGTCCCTCCTTCCGATTCAAATCCAGCCGTCGCGGAATCAAGCCGTAAACCGAGAGCATCAGCCCGGCCACGATCAGGAACATGCCGGCGATCATGGTGCCGTCGACCGGCATGTCCACCATCTTGAAGCCGATGGGAGCGGCCATCATGAACATGGGGATGTGCGCGAGCACGCCTGCACCGAGCATGAGCGTGCCCACCCAGAAAGCGATCGGGCGCTAGGCGGGAGAAATCACCAGCTGGCCCCTCTCGATTTGCAGCAACTGCGCAAACTCATCCGCCGGCATCGGCTTGTGGGCGTAGTAACCCTGAAATTCGTCACATCCGTGCTCACGCAGGAATTCGAGCTGTTCCGCGGTCTCCACACCCTCGGCCACCACGGTCAGGTCCAGACTCTTTCCCATCGTGATGATGGCCGCCGTAATAGTCTGGTCTTCGACGTCCCGCGTGAGATCGCTGACGAACGACCGGTCTATCTTCAGCGTATCGATGGGAAAGCGCTTGAGGTAGGCGAGGGAAGAATGCCCGGTTCCAAAATCGTCGATGGCAATCCGGATGCCCATGTCGCCCAGCGCGGTCAGCTTGCGCATCGTCGTGCCGACGTTGTGCATGATCATGCTTTCCGTGATCTCCAGCTCCAGGCATGTCGGATCCAGGCGCGTTTCCCGGAGAATGGCGGCAATGCTCTCCACCAGGTTTTCGTCGTTGAACTGGCGCGCTGAGAGATTGACGGCCATGCGCATCGGCGGGTAGCCCCGGTCCTGCCAGGCCTTGTTCTGCTGGCAGGCGGTCCTGATCGCCCATCGGCCGATCGACTCGATCAGTCCGAGCTCTTCGGCAATCGGGATGAACTGCGCGGGCGGGACCATTCCCAGATCCGGGTGCCGCCAGCGCAGCAGCGCTTCCATGCCGGTCATGCGGGATGTGCCGAGGTTGATCTTGGCCTGGTAGTACAACTGGAGCTCGTTGCGGTCCAATGCGTGCCGCAGGTTTGCCTCGAGGGCAAGCCGCGCCAGCGTGTGAGTGTCCATTTGCACGGAATGGAACTGAAAGTTGTTCTTGCCTTCCTGTTTGGCGTGGTACATCGCGATGTCCGCGTTTTTCATCAGCGTTTGCTCATCCTGGCCGTCCTGCGGGTAGATGCTGATGCCGATGCTGGCCGTGACGCGAATTTCCTGCCCGAGAATGTCGAGCGAGCCGGCGATTTCGAGAAGGATCTTGTGCGCCACCTTGGCAACATCTTCGGGCTCGCTGATATCCTGCAGCAAGACGACGAATTCGTCGCCGCCGAGGCGGGCAATGGTGTCGGCCTGGCGAACGCAGTGCCTGAGCCGGCTTCCGATCTCCCGCAACAATGTGTCCCCGGCGTGGTGGCCGAGCGTGTCGTTGATGTTCTTGAAGCGATCGACATCGATGAACAGCACCGCGAGTTTCTTGCCGTCGCGGCGCGCGCGTGCGATTCCGGGATTGAGGATCAAGCTGAAGCTGGAGCGGTTCGGCAGCGCCGTGAGGCTGTCGTGATAGGCAAGGTACTGAATGCGTGCGTCGGCGATTTTCGCAGCGGTCACGTCCGTGCCTACGCCGCGATAGCCGGTGAAGTTTCCCTGCGCATCGAAGATCGGCTGTCCGCTTATGCTCAGATAACGCGTATCGCCCTCTCTCCCGAGTCGTTCGTACGTAAAATCAGAAAATGGCTGATGCGCATCCAGTATCGCCCTGTGCGCGGCCCATTCCTTCTCGGTAAGCAGGATGCCCGGCACTTCCCAGCGGGTCTTGCCGATGTGCCATTGCGCATCGATCCCGACGGATTTCTCCACGCCCGGAGACATCGCGGTGATACGAAAATTTTCGTCCTGCTCCCAGTAAAAGTCCGAGGACATTTCGGTCAGTGCGCGGAAACGCGCTTCACTTTGCTTCAGCGCGATTTCGGCAAGCTTGCGCCCGGTGATGTCGAACAGGGCGGTGATCAGCCAGCGCCGGCCGTCCGGCGATACGATCCTGCGCTTGTGCTTGACGACCCAGCGCACCTCTCCCGAGATAGTCTCGAACGATTGTTCTTCCTCGAATGGCGTGCCGCTGCCGATCACCGCATCGTCCTCGACGCAGATCTGCATGACACGCTCGGCCGGATAGAAGTCGCTGTCCAGCTTGCCGATAAAGTCACCGACCGGCCGCCCGTGGAAATCGCCTGTCGCCTTGTTGACGATCACGAAACGGCGATTGTCGTCTTTGACGGTGAGCGGCATGGGGATGGCATCGATCAGGTCGGCCAGGAAGCGGCGGTTGGCGGCGAGTTCCAGCTCCGTGCGTTTGCGCGCCGTGATGTCCTGCAACTGGGAAACGAAGTGCAATGGGGCGCCGTCGCGCCCCCGCACCACCGACATGCTCAACAGCGCCCAGACGATATGGCCGTCCTTGTGGAAATAGCGTTTCTCCATCTGGTAGCTGGGGATTTCGCCGCGCAGCACCTGCTCGACGTAGTCGAGGTCCGCCTTCAAATCTTCCGGGTGGGTCACGTCCTGGAACGTGAGTTTTTTCAGTTCCGGCTCGGTGTAACCGAGCATATGGCACAGCGGCGGATTGACCTGAAGCCAATTGCCGTCGAGGGAGATGATGGCCATCCCGACCGCGGCAGCGTCGAAGGCGTTGCGAAAGCGTGCTTCGCTTTCCAGCAGGGCATTGTCGCGCTGCAGGCGCTCGGTTATGTCGGCGCCGATGCCGCGATAACCCTTGAAGACGCCCTGTGCATCGAAGAACGGTTCACCGCTCACCGAGATGTGATGCAACACGCCCGCGTCCGAACGTCTGAAGGTCAGGTCTTTGAAAGGCTTGTGCGCATCGAGTAAGGCGCGATGCGCTGCCCAGTCTTGCTCGCTCATGTCGGCGCCGGGCAGTTCCCAGCGCGTCTTGCCCAAGGTATTGGCAATCGCCGCTTTCGACCATCCGCGGCCGCCGCCACTGCGCTCCGTGAACCGGTAGTTTTCGTCCTGCTCCCAGTACCAGTCGGCGGACAAATGGGCAAGGCTCATGAAGCGCGCCTCGCTCTCTTGCAAGCCGCGGGTCATCTCCAGCGCGAGCGCCTCTGCGCGCAGCCGGACGGAAGTGAGGATCCAGACCAGCGCGAAGAGCAACAGGCGGATGATGATGGCGCCGGCGGCGAGAAGCGTTGCGCCAGTTCCGCCGATCGCGCTGGCGAAGTCCGGCAATGCCAGAAAGCGGACCGACCACGGTATCGTAATGGCGAGCGACAGGGCGAGTACGGCGAACGCGGTTCCCCGCCCGCCGAACCATCCGGAAGTTGTTGATGGGCGCGAACCGCTGACGCTTCCCCGAACATTGCTTTGAAGGTAGGCGCCGACCGATCCCGCCTGATGTCGCGTCGAATCGGGCATGGAATCTTGCCTATTATCCTGCACCCGGGAACTCTTACAAGGCTGGCGCGCTGTCCCGTGGATTGGCGCCGCTTCGCCCGCCAGTCGGGGGATGCGCGTGGGTAAGAGGTGGACCTGATGCATGAACTCGAGCGTCCATGCGCCAATGCTCCAGTGATGGAGGGTTGAAATCCCTGCTGCCCTTAACGTTGTCATTCCCGGCAGGGCCGAAGCGCCACTATCCTGGGCACAAACGTACCTGAAGGGCGCAACGGTTTCCGTACGTCTGCGCACATAGCGCTGCCAACGGATGATTCGAATCGTGACCTTCTGGAACGTCGCCGGACAAGCGCGATCCGGTCCCGGAGCGGATTGATTTCACGAAGGAAGCGCTGAAATGACTGTTATGGCGAACCGGATGGGGAATGCCCGGCTTTGCGTTCGAAACTTTTTTGCGAATCAGTTGACCGGGTTGCTCCCCGAGCCTTCGGGCTCTCTCGGCGTAATTCATCGCCTTTCAAAGTACACCGCACGACCTGACGGCTGACAACACTTGGCCGCCGAAACTCTACTGTTGAATCAACCAGGGGGATAACCAATGATCTCGAAGCGGATGAATATCGGCGCAGCAAAGCTATGCGCAATCGTAATAGCGGTACTTTTCTCGTCCTGCGTGTACGCCGTCGATTTTCTCGAAGCGGCACCGAAGCAGACAAAAGTGCTGCTCGAAAACGACAAGGTGCGCGTGATAGAGGCCAAATTCAAGAAAGGGGACACGATCCCCATGCATTCGCACCCCGACATAGTGGTCTATGTGATCAAGGGCGGAAAGACGCGATTTACCGATGCAGACGGCAAAGTGACTGAGTCCAAACTCGCAAATGGCACAGCGACGTTCCGGGCAGCGACGACGCACTCGCACGAGCATTTGTTTGACGCTCACGCGATTGTCGTCGAGTTGAAGAAATAGAACGCCGCTTCCTGCACAGGGGGGACAAATCACGACTTCTCCGGCTGTTCGGAGGAAAATGGCAAGTGTTCCCCTATTAATTCATTCGATCACGACACAGAGGCTCCAGTTCGGCGCCGCGAGGAGACAGGAATGACATCCGCCAGAAGCGAATGGGACGCCATCGTCATCGGTTCCGGGATGGGCGGCCTGTGCTGTGCTGCGGCGCTCGCGAAAACCGGTCACAAAGTTCTGATGCTCGAACAGCACTCCATCGCCGGCGGCCTGACCCAGACTTTTTCCCGCGACGGCTTCACCTGGAACGTCGGCGTGCACTACCTGGGGGAGATGCAACCCGGAGGCGCAGCGCGAAGCGTACTCGACTGGCTGGCCGACGGGCAGATCCAATTCACGTCCATGGGCGCGGTCTACGACACCGTCCATTTCCCCGGCGATTTTGAAATTCAGTTATCCCGGCCTGAGCCGGCGCTCAAGCGCGACCTCAAGGAGAAATTTCCCGGCAGCGAAGCCGAGATCGATGCCTTTCTCGGCGCGCTCGCGGAGGCGCAGCGCACCAGCAGGGCGATCTTTGCGCAACGGGCCATGCCCGCGATTCTGGCGAGTGTCGTCGGACTGTGGCACCGCGAAGACATACGCAAGTGGTGGAGCAGAACGACCGCCGAGGTGTTGCAGGAACTGGTGACCGATTCCCGGCTGCGCTCCGTGCTGCTCGCGCAACGCGGCGACTATGGCGGGCAACCGGGCGAGTCGAGCTTCGGCATCCACGCCACCATCATGCGCCACTATTTCAATGGCGGCTTCTATCCCGTCGGCGGTGCGCAGGTCTTCGCAGCGAAGCTGATCCCGGTCATCGAGCGCGCTGGCGGGCAGGTGAAGCTGAATGCACAGGTACGCGAGCTGATGGTGGAGAACGGCGCAGTCGTCGGTGTAAAGTTAAGCGACGCAACCGGGTACCGGGCCGACCGGGTATTCTCCGACGCCGGCGCGCACAACACCGTCGGCAAATTGCTGCCGGCCGAACTGAGACAGTCCGACTGGGCCAGGGAAATCCTCTCGTTCGAGCCGTCGGTGTGCCATCTCGGGCTTTATCTTGGCCTCGAGGGCGATATCCGGGCGAGCGGCGCAACGGCGTCGAATCACTGGTTCTACGATACCTGGGATCCGAATGCGATGTGTTGGGAAGATCCCTTCTCCGCATCGCAGGCGCCCGCGATGTTCGTGTCATTCCCGACGCTCAAGGATCCGCAACACGTTGCCGGAGAAAGGCAGCGTCATACGGCCGAAATCGTGGTCATGACCACCTGGGAAGTCTTCAGCCAGTGGCAGGATTCGAAGTTCGGCGATCGCCCCGAAGGCTATGCGGCGTTCAAGGCTCTCATCGAACGCAATCTGCTCGCGCAATTCACGCGCTACTTCCCCGCGCTGGCGCCGATGATCGTCTGCCACGAACTGTCCACGCCGCTGTCCACCGCGGCGTTCATCGGTACGCCGCGTGGGGCAATTTACGGGTTGGAGACATCGCCGCGGCGATTCCTGTCGGACAGCCTGCGCGCCAGAACGCCGGTGCCCGGCCTGTTCCTGGCCGGGCAGGACGTGGTGACGCCCGGCGTGACGGGGGCGATGATGGGCGGCGTGCTCGCCGCAGCGACAGTCGAGCCAAAGATATTCACGCACGTACCCATCACCCGATAGCGGTCGGGACCCGAAAATAAAATCGACGCGGACCCGCGAACCCCGGGGACGCTTTCGACTATTGCGGATCGATGCCCGCCGCCCAGAGGATGCCACCGCGGAGGTGATCGATAAACAGCGGCTCCCCGTACGACGCGATCGTGTGGCCCAGCGCCGTGTACCACGCGCGTCCCCCATCGTAGACGTGATACCAGGCCATCGGATGACCGGCGCCCATTCTGCCGCCGCGGTACGACGATTCGTCGATGCGGATCAGGACCGTGATGTCCGGATCGAGGTCATGGCGAAAGTCGTACCACTCGTCCCTGCGCCTCCACTCGATAGGCAGGGCGCGCGTGGAAACGTGCGACGCATCCACGACTTTCAGTTTCGCGGTTTGAATCGGCGGATGCCGGTTGAAGTAATTGCCGACAAGCGCGCCGTACCAGGGCCACTCGTATCCGGTGTCGGTCGCCGCATGGATGCCGACGAAGCCGCCGCCGTGCCGGATGAATCTTTCGAAGGCGGCCCGCCCGTCAGCGTCGAGCACCTCCCCGGTCGTGCTCAGGAAAATGACCGCCCGGTATTTCGACAGCCTGTCATCGCCGAACATCTTGCCGTCTTCGGTGGCGTCGACGCGAAAGTTGTTCTGCTCGCCCAGGGCCCGGATGGCGGCGATGCCGGCCGAAATCGAGTCGTGCCGGAACCCCGCGGTTTTCGAAAAAACAAGGACGGCGAAGTCCGCTTCGTTGTCCGCGGAGATCGCCGGCGCGATTCCGAGCGAAAGCAGCGAGCACAGGACGATGCGCAGCATGCGCTTCATAATCAAAACTGCCGGCAATACAGACCGAGAATGAGGAGCGCGCATCCGAGTACTCCGTAAAAAAGGCGGGCGCCGTTGCGCCCGAATGCATCGACGAATTTTATCCATCCCCCGGTTTCGGACCGGGCGAGCGGAACTTTGATCTCGCGAAGCCGCCAAAAGAACTTCGATTATGAAGGCATTCCGCAAAAAGAACTTCCCGCCGGACGACACCCGCCGCTATCCGGAGCCGGGACCGATAGAGGGCGGGGGTCGGACCTGAATCGACTCTGGCTCCATCTATATTGGAAATACTGCGTGCATGTTCCGATTGCGGCATGATGACCTGGACGCCGGTGATGCAGGCGGTCCATCCAGAGGAGGATAAGGCTATGACGCTCAAGCTGACTTCAACCGCCTTTGCGCATGAAGGCGCCATTCCCAGGATTCACACCTGCGAGGGCCAGGACGTTTCGCCGCCGTTTGCCTGGAGCGGCGTGCCGGCGAAGACGAAGAGCCTGGTGCTGATCGTCGACGATCCCGACGCGCCCGATCCCGCCGCGCCGAAGATGACCTGGGTGCATTGGGTGCTCTACAACATTCCGCCTTCGGCGACCGTCCTGCCGCAGGGCGTCGCGCCGAAGCAATTACCCGCAGGCACGCTGCAAGGCACCAGCGATTTCAAGCGCACCGGCTACGGCGGTCCCTGTCCGCCGATCGGCCGCCATCGCTACTTCCACAAGCTCTACGCGCTCGATGCCGTGCTCCCGGACCTGAAAAATCCGCAGAAACCGGATGTGGAGAAGGCGATGAAGGGGCATGTCATCGAGCAGGCGGTGTTGATGGGGACTTATCAGAAAAACCAGTGAGCATCACTGCGGCCCCGGTCAACCCATAACGACGCACGAGCACGTCAGCCCGAGTATCCAATCCCTCGGACAATTCTGAGGCTGCGGCTGGATTCGATGGGGGAAAATAAATCTCTCCCCTTTATTCACCCCGCTAAGCGCGTCAGCGAACGGACTCGCCCGTGAAGCCGGCGTAGCTTTGGGTGCGGATCGCACCGTGCATCCATCGCCGCGATCCGTCAGTCCCGTTTGCGCTGCTCCTGGGCAGCCGACAATCGGTCCCACCCATGCTGGATATACGTCCCTGCCGCAGCCGTTGTCGTACGGGTCTGGTCACGCTACCTCATGAAATCCTGTCATAACCGCGCTCTGAACGTCGTGTGGCGAATCTGCGCGACGGCTATTTTTTGCGTTGCGGCTGGCGCGTCCGCTCAATCGGTGCATAAGGAGGTCGATATCGATGGGCGCATCACGTTCACCGATCGACCCGAAGCGACACCCTTGCCGCGAACGGCAACCGGATCGGATTCGGGCGTGGCAGTCGCACTGGGCAGAAACGCCCCCATGACTTCGATGTCTGCCGCTACTGTCGATTTCGACGAAGCAACCCGCAGGTTGGTGCGGGCACGGCAACACCGCCAGGAAGGGCTTGATCCCCGGCCCGGCGAAAATGCCGACGCCGTGGACATAAGGATGATGAACGAGCGTTACCTGCGGGATCAGCGGAGATTGGATCGCGAGGTCGCAGCGGCGCAGCGGCGCTCGAACGAGACGTTGCTCGCCCGCAGTGCCTTGTTGAGAAGTGACGACAGGATCGATCCGCGCAAGCCGGCGCAACCCTGAGACGCCGCGGCAGGCCTTCGTTGGCTTTTTTTGATCTGTCGCGCGGACCTTTGGCGTATCGGAGCGGTCCAAATCCACACGTATCGGAGGTCAGAGTGATCAAAACTATTATTGCGGGATTGACTGCGTTTCTGGTTGCCGGCTGCAGCCACATGGCCTTGAATGAGGGCTCCAATGCTTCGGCCATACCGCTCGTATGGAAACCGACGATCAACGTGGCCCAGGCGGGCACGGTCGATTTGACCGGGCGCGCGAACGCCAGGTTGCGGCTCGAGGTGAGCGATAACCGTAGCGATCCCGGATTCATCGGACGAAACAGCGAAAAGCTTCCGCCGCGCAAAGTCACCACGCCGGACAGCGTGGCGGCATTCGTCAATGAACATATGAAACAGCTTATCTCCAGCAACGGCGTCACCGAAGTCGACGACGCCGGCACCGTGATTCTGAAGACAGAGATCCAGCAGTTCTTTGTCGAAGAGACGGAAACCTACAATGGCGAAGTGCGCCTCAAAGTCACATTGGTCAATAGCAGCGGCAACCCCGTGTGGACCGGAATAACGAGCGGCACCTCGCTGCGCTTCGGCCGCTCCTACAGCGCTGAAAATTACTATGAGACGCTCAGCGACGCGCTGATCGAGGCCGTCCACAACTTAATGCAGAGCGAGACATTCCGCACGGCACTCGCGGGCACCTCGTAACCGACGGGGCCTGTCCCTGCGGCTAACCAGTCGATGGTGCGGCGCCGGGGAAGGTTTCTACAAAGGCGCGCGGGGCGGATTCGGGTAAGAGCCCCAGGGCTTCTCAAGTATTTCGCGCTCCCACGGCAACAGTGTTTGCGTCATGTCTTCGCACATCGCCGCGGGCCACTGAGCCGCCATCTCGCCCTCTGTCCAGGCTTCCCGCTGCATCGTATCCCGGTTATCGAATACGCCATTCAGTTTTCGCATAACGTCACCTCGGCCACACACGCGATCCAATGCAGGTGGGACCAGGGTGAGGTTCGGTAGGTTGCATGAATAATGCAATATCCCAAGCCTGACCTGCCCACTACTGTCCCCGTTATTCCTTCGCCTGAATCATCTCGATGCTCACGCCATCGGGCGCGGCGACGTAGCACAGCACCAGCCCGGGCTTGAATTCCCAGGGCTCCACCGCCATGCGCACGCCTTTTTTCTTCAGCTCCGCGCAGAACGCGCGCAGGTCGCCGCGATAGGTGAAACCGAAGTGGTCGGTGCCCCACTCGTCATGGCTGGAGTAACCGTCGAAATGCTGCATGGGTTTGGTAGCGGCCGGCTCTTCACCCGGCCGCTGGCCGCGAATCACCAGCGTGACACCGCCGATGCGCACGTCGACCTGCGGCGCGCCGCGTAGATTGGGCTGCTCGGCGACGATCTCACCCCCGAACATTTCCCGATACCAGTCCACCGCCGCCCTGGCGTCGCGGCTGATCAGATGGATGTGGTCGAATGCAATCGGACTACTCATGTGCCTCCCATGCGAACAATTGCTGCTTCCGAAGATAATTTTAAATCTAAACCTGCAATTCTCACCACGACAGCTTCAGGTCCACACCCCTACGGGTGCATGTGCGTGTTCCCTTGAGTGTTTCACCTTAAGTTACGAAGGTCACGATTGCCGCGTTCGCGGTCTCATGTACCGGGTCATCCCCTCTATCGACTACCGCGTCATTCGATAAAAATTCGAGGCCGGCCGGGCATGCGCGTAGGATAGGTATGGCTTGATGCGCGATGCATGTTATGGGCAATACCCCGATGCGGTAGTTCCACCCCAAACCGACGGGCGATCAACGCAACAGTAAGGCAATTCCGGATTCGACGGCAAAGATAGTATTCCAGAGCCTGTCGGCGCGGGCTACGGAGTCAAACTGCCGAACTTGCAGGGGGCGGAGCTGGCGCCAGCCGTGCCAAGACCTTCTCTGCCATTCATCGTAAGGTGGCGCATGACACGCAAATCCGATCCTCCACATCCGCACCGGCCTTCATCTGTCGACGACTCTTTCCCACCGGGCGAAGCGATCGCAACCGATGCGCCACCATCGCGCTTCACGACTCCCGTCATGATCTCCGGACCGGAAGCAATCAGGACTTTCGATCCCAATGCGCAACTGAAACCGCACGGCGTTGCGGGACAACCCTTCGACCCGGACCATCCGCAGCCCCCTGGCGGAACACCCGAGCCCAACCTTCCGCCTTCCGGAGGCGATGACATGCATCGGCATCCTTCGGACGGCGAAGGCGGGCCAAATCCAACACCTCACGGGCCGCCGATCCCCCATGGGTCGCCGAAGCCCCGAGGGGATCATTGCCCGCAAATAAAAATGGAGGCCGACAAAAGCCTGGTCTCATCGATGAACCACTGGTGGCAAAACTGGCCGAAGACCCACGCCTACATCGTCAGCTTGATGTGCTTCCCGACAAGCGTCGACGAGATCGGCGCAGCGATCAGGTTGGCGGAAGCGTCGGCGTTGCCGCTGCGGGCTGTCGGTGGCGGCTGGTCGTTCTCGGACGCGGCACTTCCCGGCACGGTTTCCACGATAAGGCCGGACGTCGATACCGTGAATCAATTCGCCTTCTGGCTGCCGCAGGCCAAAGGATTTGCTGCCAGCATGTCCAAACCTTCCGTCGCGGTGATCGATCCGACAGACCCGACGTTACTTGGATTCAACGACAGGAATAACGCTGCTCCCGCCATTGCTGTGCCCGGGGCTGCAATGCTCGAATTCCGGCTTGCGGGTACCCAGCCGCAACGGGTGTGCCTGATAAACACGCGGTCGGTCAAGTCGAGCCTCCAGGCCACCTTCTCGGAGATTCTTTCGAACGATGCAAAGACAGCAACGGCGCCTGGCCCACAGCGGAAGTTTTATTTTCATGTCGAAGGCGGCATCACGATCGAAGAACTCGGGCCGCTGCTCGATGCCCAGTCTCCGCGCCTTACATTGGAAGCCTCGGGAGGAAATCCCGGCGCAACCATCGCCGGCAGCATTTCGACCGGCACGCACGGGGCGGAGCACAACATGCCGCTCCTCGTCGATCGTGCAAAAGCAATCCACCTCGTCGGTCCGGGCGGGCTGCAGTGGTGGATCGAAGGCGATGACTCGATCGCCGATCCCGACGCACTCCTCGCGAGACATCCCTGCCTCGATCGCTCCCGCATCATCATGGGGAAAAATCGCATCAATGGCGCGACACCGCAGGACTGGCTGAATGCAGTCGTGGTGTCGATGGGCTGCATGGGGGTGATTTATTCCGTCGTGCTCGAAGTCACCGAACTGACCGGCATGCGGGAAGTTGTTTCGCAGACGACGTGGTGGAATCTCCTGGCCTTCTCCAGGATGGTTCCGGTTCCGGCCGGTGCCGACGGGAAACCGATCCCGATCGTTCTGCAGTCGCTGGGGCTGGCGTTCGAAAACGAATTGCGTATTCCGATCCTCGATCCCGGCCTGAGCCAGAAGATCGTTTCCGTCGTTACCGACGGCGCGTTCAGCGGCAAAGTGCCTGCGGGGCAAAACACGTACGCGGATCTCGCATTCAATCCCAATCGCCGAAGGGACGGCGACCTCGATTGCTGGATAGTCAATCGCAACAAGATCCCGATACCGTTCGACCCGCAGCCGCCAAACGCCGGCAACATGGCGGATGTCGTCGATGCCGTTTTCGGTGCCATGGCTCAATCCTTCGGCGGCGACGTTGGCGCGCTGGTCAACAGGCTGGGGCGAGTCTACGGATTCATCGATCCGGTTCTCGGCGCCCTGAATCAACTCTTCAATCCGCTGGCGCCGATTCTCAATACGACCATGCAATCGCTGCTTCCCGGACCGGCCGGCCTGATCCTCGGCAACATGCTGGCGAGTGGGAATCCGTTTCCGCTGATCAATATGGTCGGACGGATCGCAAGCGCGGCCGACACATTGGATGTGGCGCTCGATGCAATCACGAAACCGATGGCCAATTCGCAGGCCACGGATCTTGCGCAGCCATTCCTGAGCGGCTTCCTCGCTTCGACACTGGGAACGGCAAAAAGCAACCCCGGCATTGCCATCGGAACTTCGGTTGGCTCGGTCGGCTTTCCCAATGACGGTCTTCTGGGTGCTGGCATCGAGATCGCGATGCCCGTCAACAAAGCCTTCAACTTCATCCAGACGGAAATCCTCGACCGGATGATTCCGCAGATGCCTTTCTTCGGCTACGTTTCGATTCGCATCTGCCCGAAGACGAATGCACTGATCGGGATGCCTCAATGGGACAAGTCGGTAATGATCGAGGTCGTTTCATTTGGCGATCCCTGGGGGCGTACGTTCGTCGCCATCCTGCAAACCCGGACCGTCGCGGCGATCCTCAACGGCACACTGGATGCAACGCTGCATTGGGGTCTGGAGAATGATCAACTGGCGGCGCCGCAACTCAGGGCTATCGCCGCGCTGAAGAAACCGACGCCGAATCTGGCCGAAGACGAATTGCATCCCGGCGTGCCGCTGAGCAGGGTGGATGCATTCAAGATGATCCGGGACCTCTTGCGCAAGGCAAATGGCAGCAATCCCACGGCACTGTTTCGCGCTTTCGACAACGCCTTTACAACCCGCCTCGGGCTTTAGGACCGGATCGGATTCACCACGTTGTGCTCGACCCCGACATTCCGTGCGTACGACTGCCCCATCGCAAGATCCGTCACGATCTCCCCGTTCGCGGTTTCCTGCATCAGCTTGCCCGCCGTCAGCACCACAACGACGTAGTCGTGTGCATGTCTGTGCCATCCCGTTTCCGCCCCTGGAGCGAAGCGCCATTCCGTGACGATCGCGCGGTCGGTTTCCGTAAGGAGTTTGGAAGTTGCCTGGGGTCGCGATTTCGTTGGGAGGAACCTGGCGTCTGTCCCGCTATTGATTGTTCTCGATGCGTTCCAAGTTTACCGGACGCGGATGCGAACCGTCCGGGAGGCAGGTTGTGCGCAATACGATCGATGAGTCGAACGCGGAAGGCAAAATCCGGCCCCAAGCCTGCTGGTTTTCAACAGATGCGGTCTCGCCGATTGGGAATTGTTACTGGCGTCCTCAATCGGACACAATTAAAATTAGCAATTCAACTCCTCCTGCCGCAATGCCCCAAGCAACGTCCTTCGACAGCCTTTTGACGCAATGCCGCGACCTGGTCAGTGAACGCCTGGTCCAGGCATTGACCGGCATGCTCGACAAGGCGGACGGCGCCCTTTCGGCTCTTGCCGGTGAGGCACGGGATCCGCAGGTGCAAAAGCTTTACACGGCAACCAGGAACAAGGTGCTCGCGCAGCGCGAGGCCATCGTGACGCAGTTCCGTCTGCGCTATCTGCGTGAATTCCAGGAACGCGGCAACCGGGTGAAGAAAATCGGTGAAAGTTTCGCCGAGATCGATTTGTCTTCACTCGAGCTGGAATTGGTGGCGGAAGACGACCTGAACGAGACGCTCAGGATCAACGCCATGGCCGACCGGCTGCGCGAATACTGCGACGAGGAACTCATCGCGTTGGACCAGAGGGCGGGTGTGCTGGTTGGCGATGCCGATCTGCAGGCGGAGGACAATCCCTTCACCCCTCAGGCGATCTGCGATGCGTATATGCGTACGTGCCACCAGATCGATTCAAACGTCGAAGTGCGAATGGTTCTCCTCAAACTGTTCGACGACTATGTGCTCGACGAGATCCGGGCCATTTACAAGGCTGTGAATGCACTGCTGGTGGAAAATTCGATCCTTCCCACCATCCGCAGCGCCGGCCGGCAGCGACGCGGCAAGGCAGCCCCCGCGGAGGCAAAATCCGCTACGGAGAAACCAGAATCCGCCGCGCCCGCAGGCAACCGGGCGCCCGTCGGTGAGCAGGATCTTTTTTCGGTATTGCAAAATCTGGTCGCCACGAACCTCAAGGCGATGACCCAGACCGGCGCTGCGGCGGGAACGGACGTGCTCGCCCAGGTCGTGGCGGCCGCATCCGGCAGTCCACTCGTTGCCGGCACGCCCGGCGCAATAGGAGGGGCGGACAGCGGCCACGCGGCTCTTCAGGGCGCCGATCTGCTGCAATCGCTCACGCGCATCCAGCATGGCGACGCCGGTGCGGTTACCGGAGGCAGCCTGCCGCAGGCACCTGCCGCCGGTGAGCCGGACACGACCAATGTCCTGCGCGAATTGAAGGGGACCAGTGTGGGCGCGGGCATGAACCGGATGGACGCCATGACGCTGGATATCGTGGCGTTGCTGTTCGATCAGCTATTCGATGATCCGAAGATCCCCATCGGCGTAAAGGGATTCATCGGCCGGTTGCAGATTCCGATGCTCAAGGTCGCGATCGCAGACAAGACTTTCTTTTCCAGGAAAACCCATCCTGCCCGGCTGATGCTCGATACGCTGGGGGAACTTTCGTCGCGCTTGCCCGCCGACGTCAGTGCCTCGAATCCGCTGTTCGTGCGCATGGTGGCCATCCTGCAGGAGCTTTCCGAGGGGTTCGAGAACAATGTCGAAATCTTCGCCGTCATGCGCGAGCGGCTTCAGGCCCTGATCACCGAGGAGGACCAGCGCGTCGAACAGGAGACGCAGTCTGCGGCGACGCAGATGGGACAGAAAGAAAGCCTCGCTCTTGCCAAGACCGTGGCGCAAGCCGAAATCAAGGTTCGCATCCGGGATCGCACGGTCCCGCGCCCGGTGACAGAGTTCCTCGTGCAGCAATGGATCAAGCTGCTGCTTGTCATTCACGTCAAGGACGGCGAGGACAGCGATGCCTGGAAGAGCGCGCTCGAAACCATGAATCTGCTCATCTCGAGCGTCGAACCCGTAGACACACAGGAGGAGCGCCGCAAGCTGGTCAAGATGCTGCCCGATTTGCTCAGGCGCCTGACTGATGGTCTGAAGATTGCCGGCGTGGAAGACGCCGTTCGCCTGGGTTTCTTCGCCGAGATAAGGAAGCTTCATTCCGAGATCATGGGCAAGACTGAAAGGTCCAGG
>JANXPQ010000087.1 GCA_025357235.1 Betaproteobacteria bacterium | reverse complement strand
GAATGGCTTCCGACATCTTGGCGCGCGCGGTGTAGTCCTGGTAAGCGGGCAACGCAACCGCTGCCAGAATACCGATGATCGCGACAACGATCATCAGTTCGATTAGGGTAAAACCCTTTTGTACGGCCTTCATGGATAACTCCTTGATGGTTGATGAGCAAACACGCTTGATTTCAGGTGCTCGGCATTGACTTCGCAAGCCCTATGCCAGCAGCCCAAAACTTTCGGCTGAACCTTTCAACGCTATCCAATAAAAACTTAAATGTTATTATTATCAACAAGATAGATTAATCGGTCACCATAGTCACCAATCGAGAATCCAGTTTGGGCTTTTCATAGTTCAGCACTTCACGGGCTTTCCGTATCCAGCCGCTGATGGCCTGAGCGGACCCAATCGGCAGTATCTGACGCAGTTTGTCACCGGGATTGATACCCGGGAAGCGCTGCTTCGTTCACCTCGTCGATCTGATCGGGATCCAGGAATTGTTCCGCGTACCTCAAGTAGACTTTTTTTCGCACAAATATATCGAACAGATCCGGATCGATATGCCCGTTCAGTTTGAATCTACCGAGAATTTGCAGCGATTCGGTAAGCGTCTTGCCTTTTTTGTAAGGCCGGTCTTTAGCGGTCAGTGCTTCGAAAATGTCCGCGATTCCCATCACGCGGGCCTGCACCGACATTTGCCCGCGCGTTAAACCGCGTGGGTAGCCTTTGCCGTCCATGCGCTCATGATGGCCACCGGCGTACTCGGCAACATTTTTTAAATGCTTCGGCCAAGGCAGCGATTCCAGCATCTTTATCGTTACCTCGATGTGGTGGTTGATGATCTGCCGCTCCTCCTGCGTCAGCGTTCCCGAACGAATGGTCAGATTGTTGACTTCATCGGCGGTCAAAAAATCCGCTTCATTACCATCGACGTCACGCCATTTAAACGTCATGGAAATGTCCCGCACGCGCTGCTGATCTTCCTCGCGCATCGCTTCCGACCCAAAATTGCAGAAGCGCAGGAACTGCCGGTCCTCCTCTATCTGGCGTAACCGTGCCTTCAATTCACGATCAGCCCTCTCCCATTCGCCGGAACGATTGTCCGGCGCATTGAGCCGGGCCTTGACTCTGGCGATCTCGGCATCGCGTTTGAGTATTTCGAAACGGGTGTCGATCAGAGAAATGCGATCGAAAATAGTCTGCAGCTTGGTCGCCTTGTCCACCACATGAACCGGCGTGGTGACCTTGCCGCAATCATGCAAGAGTCCGGCGATCTTCAGTTCATAGCGATCCTTGTCCGTCATTCTGAAGCCGGAGAGCGGGCCTTGGTCGGTTTCATTGACAGCTTCGGCCAGCATCATCGTGAGCATGGGGACACGCTGGCAATGCCCCCCGGTGTACGGAGACTTGTCGTCGATTGCGGCGTTTATCAGACTGATGAAGGACTCGAACAATCCCTCGAGCTGGTTGATCAGCTGGCGGTTCGTAAGCGCTACGGCCGCCTGAGACGCAAGGGATTCGGCGAGGCGCTGATCGGCCTCGGAGAACGGAACCGTCGCGCCAGTTTGGCGATCCTTGGCATTGATCAGCTGTAATACGCCGATGACTTCGTCTTCATGATTCTTCATCGGCACCGTGAGAAAGGATTCCGAACGGTAGCCAGTCTTCCCATCGAAGCTCTTGGTTCCGGTGAAATCGAAACCCTTCGCAGCGTAAGCGTCGGCGATATTGACTGTCTCGTCACGAAGAACCGAATAAGCGACAACCATGGAATTATTCGGCCGCCCCTCATCGTCGAAAAGTCGAACCGGATAGAAGGGTACTTCCACCCCCGTCGTACCGCCCATCGCAATGTTCAGCGAGTCGGTTCGCAAGATTTCGAAATAGACGAGTTTCTTGTCGGCGTCTACCCGGTATAGGGTGCCGCCATCGGCATTCGTGATTTTTTTTGCCGCGACCAGAATCGCCTCGAGCAGGCGATTGGTATCTTTCACCTTGGACAACGAGATGCCGACCTCATTGAGCTCCTCCAGTCGGCGAAAGAGTTCTGTGGGGGTCGGTTCACTCATCGTAGGGTTTTTTTCGGGCCGCAATGCCCCGAAGCGCAATGGCTTATTTGATGCAGACGGCCCTGACCTGAAGCATGTCCGTCACACCCTGCAGCACTTTTTCGATGCCGTCCTGCTTCAGAGTGCGCATCCCTTCCGCTAGCGCAGTGGCAACGATCTCGGCGACGCGCGCATGCTCCTGGATATGCTTCTTTACCGTGTCGGTGCCCACCAGCAACTCATGCAAGCCAACCCGACCTTTGTAACCAGTCCCGCCGCAGACGTCGCACCCGACTGGGGTGTAGAGTGTGAATTGCCCCTTGTCGTCTGCAAACATCTTTACCCATTCCCGGTAAACAGTCTCGTAGGCTGCTTTGGGATCGCGCTTCCAATTCTCGGTATTGCGCAACTCGACGCTGTACTCTTCGAGAATCGCCTTGAGTTCTTCCTGGGTCGCGACATGCGCGGCTTTGCACTTCGAGCACAGCCGTTTTGCCAGTCGTTGCGCAAGTATTCCCAGCAATGCATCGGCGAAGTTGAAGGGATCCATGCCCATGTCGAGCAGCCGGATAATGGATTCCGGAGCGCTGTTGGTATGCAAGGTTGCAAATACCAAGTGGCCGGTCAGGGAGGCCTCGATGCCGGTTGAGGTAGTTTCCTTGTCACGCATTTCGCCGACCATGATGATGTCCGGATCGGCCCGCAGGAAGGCCTTCATTGCCACTGCGAATGTCAGCCCGGCTTTCGGATTCATCTGGACCTGACGCAGGCCTTTCTGCGTGATTTCGACCGGATCTTCTGCCGTCCAGATTTTGGTTTCGGGCGTATTCAGATAGCCGAGCACGGAGTGCAAGGTCGTGGTCTTGCCTGAACCGGTAGGACCGCAGACGAAGAACAATCCATACGGTTTGCTGACCGTTTCCTTCAGGATGGTGACATTGCGCTGAGACAGGCCGAGCTTGTCAATCGGAATCGGTTCACCTGCGGCCAGAATACGCATCACGATATCTTCGACGCCGCCGGCCGAAGGGATCGTAGCGACCCGCAGCTCGATGTCGAGCGGGCCGAACTTCCTGAACTTGATTTTGCCGTACTGCGGTCTCCTCTTTTCCGAGATGTCCAGGTCGCACATGACTTTCAAGCGCGCAGCGATGGCGTTGCGATAGCTCGCGGGCACTGAAATGTAGTTCTGTAAAGTGCCATCCTTGCGGAAACGCACTTCAGTCTTGCCTTTGCCGGGATAAGGTTCGATGTGAATGTCGGATGCGCCCTGATGGTAGGCATCGATGATGATCTTGTTGACCAGTTTGACCAGTTCGTTGTCCTGAGCCAGCGAAGCATCGTCCGCGCTCCCACCGCCCTCTTCGTCGCCCTCTTCATCCATGGTCGACAGCAATTCACCAATCGACGATGTATCGCCCGACTCCGCGCCGAAGAACTGATCGAGTGTCGCAGCGAACTCCCGATGGGTGCAGACCTTGTAGACAACCTTGTGTTTTGGAAAGATATTGCTTACCACCTTGGACGCGCGCACCTTTTCCGGATCGGTCGTCAGCACGATCAGTCCTTCTTTGACGTCCTCAATTGGAAGCCAGAGACTGCTTTCCACGTAGTCGCGCTTCAGATTCTTCAACAGATCGAGCGGTTTTACACGATCTTGCTTGAAGGATTCGCAGGGCACCTTAAAGAATTGTGAAAGCGCTTCGCCGATCGCCGGAGGCTTGACCTGGAATTCGTCGATCAGCACGTCCTCGATGTCAAGATTCTTGCGGCGTGCCGACCGCGTGGCCAACTCCATTTCCTCGGCAGACAGCACGGCATTGGTGACGAGATGGTCGTATTTTCCGCGCAGCATCGCAGCGGGCCGGCTGCGCTGACGCAACGCGATCTCCAGCGTCTCGCACAGATGCGCCGCACCCTCTTCCGCGATGGTGGAAAACTGCTGCCCGCTCTTGGAATTGATGACTTGAATTACGCCGATCAATTCGTTGGCCCCGCTGTCGACAACAGGTGCCACCAGCATTTGCTTGGTGCGAAACCCGGTGCGCTTGTCGACTTCTTTCAGGAACTTGAGATTGGGGTTGTGCGCGCGCAGCTCGTTGTCATCGTACACATCACGAATGTTGATCAGCTTCTTCGACAAAGCCACGAATCCGGCGATGCTCTGCTCGTTGATCGGCAGCTTGAGATCCTTGAACGAGGACAATCCGGTCTTGACCTTCGAAATGATCGATGTCCGGTCTTCCGAAAGCACGTAAATCGTCAGTCGCTCGGCTTCGAATAGCGAACAAATATCCTGCGACAGCTCGAGCATGATCTCATCGATATTGCTGGTCGCATGAATCTTGTTCGTTACGGCCTGGAGTCTCTTCTGAAACTCCAGTTTGTGGCTCATCTCGGCCAGATTCTGGCCGGCTTGTGGCTTGGTTTCAAAGACTGTGCTCATGGCGTGCGTCCTTCTTCCATTTGCGGGTGCAACCTGCTGATACTAACTCAGCGGCCGCCGAACTGTTAATACAGCCTGGCCGGGCCTGCCGGATTCAAAACTTGAAAACCTGTCCGTTGGAAAGCATGCGCGGGTTGTAGCGCTCAGCGCATTCTTCCACCTCTTGCATCGTGAGGG
>JANXPQ010000057.1 GCA_025357235.1 Betaproteobacteria bacterium | reverse complement strand
GCCTCGGTCGAATCGGTGAATCTGGGCGACGTCCTCGATTTTCACGAGGTTGCGGAATTGCGCGAGCCGGCGGAGCAGATCCTGAGATGGCAGACGCTCGGCGCAGCGCTGCGGGTCGAAACAGCATGAGACGGAGACATTAGCTTGCCGCAGCAGATAAACCTGTACAACCCGGCCTTTGAAGAGCAGCGTGCTTTGCTGTCCTTCAACGGCGCAGTCGCCGGCTGGGCTGTGATTGCAGCGCTGGTCGCCGCCGTTGCCGGCTATGAGACGATCAGCCTGCATTCGTTGGAACAACGGGAACGCGACATGGCTCAACAGGTTGTGACCGCACAGGCCAACGCGCAGCGGTTGGGTGGCGAAGTGTCCTCACGTCGCCGCGATCCGCGGATTGCTGAAGACATTGCCCGCCTCGAGGGGGAAGTAAAAGGGCGGCAGGAGGTCATGGAGGTATTGCACTCCGGGGGCCTCGGCGATACTCGCGGTTTTTCCGACCACCTCAAGGCTTTTGCACGTCAGTCTTTCGAAGGCGTCTGGCTCACCGGACTGAGCATTGCGACCGCGGGACGCGACGTTTCAGTCGAGGGGCGTGCTTTGCAAGCTGCGTATGTCCCGGGTTATCTGAAGCGTCTGAACGGGGAAAATGCAATGCAAGGACATCCCTTTTCGGAATTGGTAATCCAGGAACCCGCGCCGGATCCTGCGGCCAAAATCCCGGTCCGTCCCAATTACGTGGAATTCAGGCTGACCACCAAGCAGGATGCGGCTTCCCAGCCCAGGGCGAGTGCGCGATGAAGCAGGCCTCGAGAAAACTCGCCGACAGGTTCAATGCATTAAAGCCGCGCGAACGCATGATGGTATTCGCGGCCGGTGCGGTGGTCATTGCCGGGCTGGGTTTTGTTCTGGCGATCGATGGCGCGCTGACGAAGAGCAAGATTCTGGGGGCGAATGCCGACCGGCATCGTACCGAGCTCGCTCAATTGCAAACGCAGAATGCCGAATTGTCCCGTCTTCTGAAGCAGGATCCGGATGCGGAAGGGCGCAAGCATGTCGAGGATTTGCAGCGCCAGCTGGGCGGCTACGACACCGAGTTGCGTGGCGTTCAGCAAGGACTGGTGCCGCCCAACCGGATGGTCAAGGTGCTCGAAGAAATGCTGAGCCGTGACTCCCATGTGCGCCTGGTGAAACTGCGCACGCTCCCGGTCGCGGCACTGGTGGAACGGGCGGGCGGCACGGCCGACGGGGCGGTTGCCAAATCCCCTGCATCATCGAAAAATCTGGTTTACAAGCACGGCATCGAATTGACGGTCGAAGGAAACTATCTGGACTTGCTGGAGTATCAGGCCCGGCTGGAGCATCTTCCCTGGCGCATGTTTTTCGCGCGTACCACGGTGAATTCCGTCGACTACCCGAAGGTTCTCATGACGATCACGTTGTATACGCTGAGCCTGGAGGAAGCGTGGCTGATCGTTTGATGCGCCACCTGACGATCCCGTGCGCGGTGGCCTGCATGGCCATCGCGTCGACGACGTTTGCGCAGGCATTGCGCGACCCGACCCGGCCTCCGGGTGCGAGCGCAAGGAGTGCGGCGGGCAAGGCCGAGCAGTCCGGATGGATTCTTCAGTCCGTGCTGATTTCGCCGGAGCGGCGTTACGCAATCATCAACGGCGAGGTCGTTCCGATTGGCGGCTCGATTGCGGGTGCGCAGCTCGTTGCAATTGCGGCGGAGCGCGTGACCCTGCGCACGCACGAAGGGTTACGCGTTATTCAACTTCTTCCCGATGTGACAAGGTTGGGCGCCGCTGACGCGGGCACCGGTGCGACGAAGCGGATACCAGTGCCGGAAGCCGAGAAAGACTCGAAGGTTCAGAGATCCGGAAGCTCCGGAATGAAGAATGATAAAGACCAGTGACGCCATGAGACAACTTTCCCCCATGCTCCTGCTCTGTCTGGTCAGTGCGTGCGCGACGCCGCCGACCCCGACCGGCACAACGTACGACAGCGCGAAGAAAGAAATGTCCGCTGCCGCGCGCCAGCCGCAAACCAGTCCACAGTCCGATGACGTGGGCAAGGCGCTGCTTCCCCCGTTGACGGTGGAAATGCCCAAGGTCGATGGCCGGCCAATCGAGCCGCGCTTCGACCTGGCCGTCAACAACGCGCCTGCGAGCCAGGTCTTTATGGCAATCGTCTCGGGTACCCGCTACAGCATGGTGGTGCATCCCGGAGTCAAGGATCCGATTTCGCTAAATCTACGTGATGTGACGGTATTTGAAGCCCTGGATACGATTCGCGAAGTGTATGGCTACGAGTACAAGTTGCAGGGCAATCGCATCCTGGTCGCGCCGCTCACCTTGCAAACACGTGTGTATCAGGTCAATTACCTGATGAGTCTTCGCAAGGGCAAGACCGAGGTACGGGTGACATCCGGGGCGATTTCCGATTCCGCTCCCAGTTCCAGTACCGGACCTATTGCGCAGCCAACCTCTACGAGCGGGACCGGCGCACCGACAACGGCGCTCGAGAGCAGCCGCATCAGCACCACTTCGACCAATGATTTCTGGGCAGAGATCGGGACCGCGCTGAAAGCGATCGTTGGAATCGAAGGCGGCCGCAATGTGGTGATGAGCCCCCAGGCCGGCGTGATCGTGGTGCGCGCGCTGCCAGCAGAATTGCGCAATGTCAGCGAGTTTCTCAAGACCATGCAGGTAGTGGTCGAGCGCCAGGTGATGCTGGAAGCCAAGATCATCGAAGTGCAGCTGTCCGACAGTCATCAGACGGGGGTCAACTGGGCCGCATTCAGCCAGGGGGCCAACAGTCGGGTAGCCGGCGGCGTGCTTGGCCCCGGGGCAACGCTGTCACCTAGCGGGACCATCAGTGCGTTTACGGCGAACGGTCCCGACGGTACGGTATCCACAAATTCGCTTCTATCTTCGAACCCGGCCTCCCCCGGTTCGATTGTCGCAGGGACCGGCATACCGGGAACCCTGTTCGGCCTGGCGTTCCAGACCAGCAACTTCGCTGCATTGGTATCTTTCCTCGAGACTCAGGGTAACTTGCAGGTGTTGTCCAGCCCGCGCATCGCCACGCTGAACAACCAGAAGGCGGTGCTGAAAGTCGGCACAGACGACTTCTTCGTAACCAACATCACCACGAATACCACGACGACCGGCACGACCAGCACGCAGTCGCCGACCATTACCGTGGCGCCGTTCTTCTCCGGCGTGGCGCTCGATGTGACACCGCAAATCGACGAGCACAATCAAATCATCCTGCATATTCATCCGTCGGTATCCAACGTGATTGAAAGGACGAAGAATATCAATCTCGGCACGGCAGGCAATTTTCAGCTGCCGCTGGCATCCAGCACGATCAGCGAGAGCGACACCATCGTGCGGGTGTCCAATGCGAACATAGTCGCCATCGGCGGTCTGATGAAGGAAACGACCACGCGTGACAGTAGTGGCGTGCCGGTGCTGGGAACGCTGCCGGTAGTCGGCAATCTATTCAGCAGCAAGAGTCGTTCCGTCACCAAAAGCGAGCTGGTGATTCTGCTCAAACCGACGGTTATCGAAAACGACGCGACTTGGCGTCAGGACATACTGGACACCAAAGAACGCATCGATGCTTACGAACGCAGTGACCGCCCCACCTACAGACCCAAGTCCGAAAATTCTGCCGCGCCGGCGCAGTAATCCGCGGGAAGCCGCGAAGAATCCAGCTGTCGCGCCGGATCGGCGTCAGCGCTGACGATGTACCGCACCCATTTTGCCCTGCGCGAGCCACCGTTTGGACTGACGCCTGACACGACCTTCGCCTTTGCCTGCACTCCGCATCAGGAGGCGCTCAACACGCTGCTGTTGGCGGCGGCCAATGGCGAAGGGTTCATGAAGGTTACGGGCGAAGTCGGGACCGGCAAAACTTTGCTGTGCCGCCGATTCCTGTCCCAACTCGACGACGAAAGCGTAACCGCCTACATCCCCAATCCGCTGCTCGATCCGCATGGACTGCTGCTGGCGTTGGCGGAGGAGCTAAGCGTTGACTTCGATCGAGATGACGACCCGCATCGTCTTCTGAAATCCCTGAATCACGTTCTGCTCGAGCATGCACGTGCGGGCAAGCGCGTTGTGGTCTGTCTGGACGAAGCACAAGCGATGCCGCTGGAAACGCTGGAATCCCTGCGCCTGTTGTCCAATCTGGAAACCGAGAAGCGCAAGCTGTTCCAGGTTGTGCTGTTCGGACAACCCGAGTTGGACGAGAAGCTGGCTCACGTGTCGGTGCGTCAATTGCAGCAGCGTATCACATTTCAATATCATCTTTCACCGCTCTCACGCCGCGAACTCGAGTACTACATATCGCATCGCCTGCGCATCGCCGGCTACATGGGTGACCGCCTGTTCAACAGCGCGGCGCTGGATGCCCTTTACAGGGCAAGTCGCGGCGTTCCGCGTTTGATCAACGTGGTGGCGCACAAAGCCATGCTGGCTGCTTACGGAGAAGGCCGTCATTACGTTTCCGCGACGCATGTGCGCAAGGCCGCCAGCGATACACCCTCTGCCAGGCGGGTTTATTCGCCCATGGTTTGGGCGGGGGCCGCCGCAACAGCGATAGCCGCGCTCGCGATTTACTGGTATCTGAATCGATGAGTCTGATCAATCAGGTTCTGCAGGATCTCGAAAAGCGACACGCCTCCGAGTCCGAGCTCCATTCCCTGCCGCCTTACGTGCGCGCGGTGCCCGGTCGGCCCCGATCATCCATACGGGTATTCGAGGTCGCTGCATTGATGGCGCTTGTCATCGTTGCGGTCGCTGTCTTCATCTACAGCGGCCGCCAAGCTCCGCGCGATGATGCGCCGCAGATCATCTCCAAGCCGGTTGCGAAACCCGTACCGGATCCTGCGCCGGTGCCAGCCCCAAAAACGAATCCGTCTGTCGCAGAGACTCCCGTGCAGGCGGCTGCGTTCAATCCGGTTTCTAGGCTTTCGGATGAATTGAGTTTCGCCGCACCTCCGCCGGTGCGGAAGGAAAGGCCGGCACCGCCGGAACGGAGCGTGAAACCCGGCGTCCCAAGCTCACGTGCGGACGTGGCTAGCGCCCCGTCGACACCAATTGAAAAGCCGCAAGCGCCGCCGGCCGTGGAGACGTCATCCAACGCGGAAGCGCCTGCCAAGGCCGCCCCCGCCGCCGAGCGGATAACGCAGCCGCCTCCGGCGCCGATCGCCGCCACGGATGGCACGCCGGCCGCGATCGACAAGCAGATGCGGGAAGTGGCGCCATCGGAACGCGCCGAAATTGCATTCCGCAAAGGTGTGACACAACTCCAGGAGGGCAGGGCGAATGCCGCCGAGCTGGATTTCCGCGACGCATTGAAGCTCGATCCCTCGCATGGCAGCGCACGCCAGGCGTTGCTCGGGCTATTGCTCGACAGCGGGCGCAACAACGAGGCGGAAGATCTTCTGCGCAAGGCACTCGCGATCAATCCGCGTCAGCCGCGCCATGCCATGGTGCTGGCACGCCTTGAAGTTGAACGCAGTGATGTGACTGGTGCGATCAATACGATGGTGGGCGTGCTGCCGTATGTTCAGTCCGATCCCGACTTCCACGCCTTCCTCGCGGCACTACTGCAGCGGGAAGGGCGCCATCGGGAGGCAGCGGATTACTATCGCGCCGCTCTGCGCAGCGTGCCTGGCAACGGCGTATGGATGATGGGCCTCGGGATATCTTTGCGTGCGTCGAATCAATCGGCTGAGGCGCGCGACGTGTTTCAGCGCGCCATTGAGTCGAAACAGCTGTCGCCGGAGTTGCAGGAATTCGTCGAACGTCAGTTGCGCGAGCTTTCCGCCCCGAAGAAAAAATAAGGTCAGGTTTCGCCAGGCGCAGGCGTTCGCGCCGCAATCCAGCCGATGACTTCGCGTGCGCCGCGGCGTTTGAGCGTAAGCGCCAGTTCGTTGAGCGTGGCTCCTGTGGTCAGGACGTCATCGACCACCGCTATAGATTTTCCCTTCAATTCGAAGTCACACACAAAAGCGTTTCGTATGTTGGTTGCCCGTTGTTTCCAGGGCAGGATGGCTTGAGGCGTGCCTTCGCGCGTGCGCCGGCAGACATCGATCGAAATGTTCAGGCCAAATTCCGTTGCGATACGCCGTGAAATTTCCATGGCCTGATTGAATCCACGGCTCGCCAAACGGGCGCGCGCCAGCGGCATCGGGACGATCAGATCGGGATAGGGTTCTTTGTCCAGTGTATCGGCCAATCCTGCAGCCAGCGGTCGTGCGCATGCCAGGTTACCGTGATACTTCAATCCCTGAATCAATACTGTGGCGGGGAATTCGTAGGTGAATGCTGCAACGACACGATCAAAATGCGGAGATTTGCTGAGGCAGCGACCGCATCGTTCTCCCGTCGGATTGGGAATCGCGCAAACCGGGCACTGCATGCCCGTTGAACGGGGCAGGCTGGCGCGGCAACCTTTGCACAGGCCCTCGTTGTCGCCGCGATCCCCGCACAGCAGGCAGACCGGAGACATCATCCATTGGGCGAATGGCAGGCAGTTGTCAAAAATGCGATAAATTGAATTTGACACGGATCAAAGCTTCCCTGACCATCCTCTTGTCCAAATTCATCTTGCCACCAACCGCATCATGCCCGACGTCGCGCAAACCTTCATCCCCGTTGGACCCGCTGTCACGCCAGTAGTCTGGACCGTTGTCCGCGTCGAAGCATTGTTGTCTGCTCCGTTCGGCGATTTGATTTATCAAGCCCAGCAAATTCACAGACAACATTTCGCACCGAACGAGGTGCAGCTTTCGACACTGCTGTCCATCAAGACCGGGGGTTGTCCGGAAGATTGCGGCTATTGTCCGCAGGCCGCGCGTTATCACACCGGCGTCGCAAATGAGGCGCTGATGTCGGTGGATGCGGTCGTCGAGGCCGCACGCGCTGCCAAGCACAGCGGGGCTTCGCGATTCTGCATGGGTGCAGCCTGGCGCGGGCCCAAGCAACGCGATCTGGACAAAGTCGCGAAGATGGTACGGGAGGTCAAGGCGCTCGGCCTGGAGACCTGTGCCACACTGGGCATGCTCAAGGCGGGACAGGCCGAGCAACTCAAGGATGCGGGACTCGACTACTACAACCACAATCTCGATACCGATCCCGCCTTATATGGCGAAATTATCACCACCCGTGAACAGGGCGACCGGCTCGACACGCTGCAGAAAGTGCGTACGGCCGGGATCCACGTCTGTTGCGGGGGCATCGTCGGCATGGGCGAAACGCGTGCAAATCGTGCTGCGCTCGTTGTTGAACTGGCCAATCTCGATCCATACCCGGAAAGCGTGCCAATCAACAATCTGGTGCAAGTGAAAGGAACACCTTTGCACGGCACGCCCGAACTCGATCCCTTCGAATTCGTGCGCACAATTGCCGCGGCGCGTATCACCATGCCCCGTGCAATGGTGAGATTGTCCGCCGGCCGTGAAAGCATGTCCGAAGAGACGCAGGCGTTGTGCTTTCTCGCCGGTGCCAATTCCATTTTCTACGGCGAAAAGCTGCTGACCACTCCCAACCCGGTGGCCGACCGCGATCGGATACTGTTCGACAGGCTTGGCATCAAGCCGATGGAACTCCGCAAGCAAGGTGTCGGTACCGGCTGAAGGATTCCCGTGGGTCGTTCGGTCATC
>JANXPQ010000054.1 GCA_025357235.1 Betaproteobacteria bacterium | reverse complement strand
CGCTGCGCTACCTCGACGCCAACGATACCGCCTGCCGCATGCTGGGCTACCGGCGTGAAGAACTGCTGGGCATGAGCCTGCTGCAGATCAACGCCAATGTCAGCGAAGAGGACCTGCGCAGAAAATTCAAGGAGACCGTCGCGCTGGGACCGGACCGCGTGGTGACCGAATCCGAAGGGCGCTTTGCGCGCCGGCAGGACGGATCGGTTTTTCCGATCGAAATCGCACGCCGCTATCTGCGCATCGGCGAGCGCGACATCATCGTCAGCGTCTCGCGCGACATCACGGAACGCAAGCGCGGAGAAGAGGCATTGCAGTTGCGCAACCTCGCCATCGAAGCCAGCGTCAACGCCATCCTGATCACCAATCATCTGCTGCCGGATCAGCCGATCGAGTATGTCAACCCCGCGTTCGAGCGCATGACCGGCTATTCGTCGAGCGAAGTGCTCGGGCGCAACTGCCGATTCTTGCAAGGTACGGATCGCGATCAACCCGAAATCGAGTTGCTGCGTGCGGCGATTCAAAGGGGCTGCGATACGCGGGTGGTGTTGCGCAATTACCGCCGCAGCGGCGATGCGTTCTGGGCAGAGCTCAGCATTTCGCCGCTGCGCGACTCGAGCGGTCGGGTTTCGCACTACGTCGGCGTGCTTAGCGACATCACGGAAGCCCGCAACGTGCGTGAACAACTGGAACATCAGGCCAGCCATGATGTGCTGACCGGCCTGCCCAATCGCAGCCTGTTGCTCGACCGCCTCAACCAGGCCATCGCCCAGGCGAACCGCTACCAGCGCATGATCGCAGTGGCATTCGTCGACCTTGACAATTTCAAATTCATCAACGACAGCCTCGGACACGGCGCCGGCGATCATGTGCTCAGGATCAGCGCCGATCGCCTGGGCGACTGCCTGCGCGACGGCGACACGGTTGCGCGGCACGGCGGCGACGAATTCGTGCTCTTGCTCAACGATCAGAGCGGACGCGAATCGGTGACGCAGGCCGTGACCCGTGTCATCGAAAGACTGGCCGCCCCGCTGAGCGTCGAGGGGCAGGACCTTGCCACCACATGCAGCGTCGGGATCAGCCTGTATCCCGAGCATGGAACCGACGCTGCGACGCTACTCAAAAACGCGGACGCGGCGATGTACCGCGCCAAGGCGCAGGGCAAGAACAGTTTCCGCTTCTACACCGCGGACATGAGTACGCATTTGGGAGAAAGACTGAAGCTGGAAGCGCAGTTGCGGCGCGCGCTGGAGTTTGGCGAGTTCGTCCTGCATTATCAGCCGAAGGTCGATTTGCGCAGCCGGAGCGTCTGCGGTCTGGAGGCGCTGATCCGTTGGCGTCATCCGCAGGATGGACTGGTATCGCCGGGACGCTTCATTGGCCTCGCGGAGGAGACCGGGCTGATCGTGCCGATCGGCGAGTGGGCGCTGCGCACCGGATGCGCACAAGCGCGCGCATGGAACGATGCCGGGTTGCCGGCGATGATGCTGTCGGTCAATATTTCCGCACGCCAGTTCAAGCGCGGCAACCTGGTGGAAATCGTGTCGCGGGCATTGGCGGAGACCGGATTGGCGGCCCAATACCTGGAACTCGAACTGACCGAGAGCCTGGTGATGGAAAACGCAGAGGAGTTCATCGAGACATTGAATGCGCTCAAGAAGCTTGGCGTCAGCTTGAGCGTCGACGATTTCGGAACCGGGTATTCGAGCCTGAGCTATCTCAAGCGCTTCCCGGTCGACCGGCTGAAGATCGACCAGTCCTTCGTGCGTGACATCGGCACCGATCCGGACGATGCGGCCATTGCCCGGGCCATCATCCAGCTTGGCCACAGCATGGGCCTGCGCGTGACCGCCGAAGGCGTGGAGACTGCCGAACAATTGCGCTTCCTGCGCGAACACGAGTGCGACGAGGTTCAGGGGTTCCTGTTCAGCCGGCCTTTGGCGGCGGAGCGCGTGGCCGAACTGCTGCGCGAAGGCCTCGATCCGGCGGCAATGAGCGGCGATTGACAATGGCGTCGACAGCGTTCGGGCGCGATAATGGCAAAGTCGAATTCAACGCGGGGCGATGCTCATGAAGTTGCTGAAATGGGTTCTGATTGCGGCGGGTACGGTCGTGCTTCTTTTCGCCGCCACGCTTGCATTCATTGCCGCGACCTTCGATCCGAACCAGTACAAGGCGCAGGTGGCCGATCTGGTGAAGGAAAAAACCCAGCGCACGCTGTCCATCGAAGGCGACATCCGCCTCATGCTGTTCCCCAAGCTCGGCGTACACCTGGGCAAGACCCGGTTGTCGGAGTTCAAAAGCGAAAAGGATTTCGCGGGCCTCGACGACATGCGGGTATCCCTGGACCTGATTCCGCTGCTGTCCAAGCAAGTCGTCGTGGACCAGATCCAGCTCGATGGATTGCATGTCAATCTGGTCATGCACAAGGATGGCAAGACCAACTTCGACGATCTGCTCGGTGGCGAAAAGAAAGAGGCGCCCGCGAAACCGGCTGCCCCGGCGCAGAAGCAGGCGCCGATCAAACTCGACGTCGATGGCGTGCGCATCAGCAAAGCCGTGCTGATCTGGAAGGACGAGGCCACCGGGGCCGACTATGCCATTTCGGAATTCAATCTGAAGACCGGCCGCGTGGCGCCGGGCGTGCCCGCGAAATTCGACCTCGGTGCGACGATCCAGGCAAATGAGCCGAAGGTCGATGTCAAACTTCAGGTGGGCGGTACGCTGACGGCGGATCTGGAAAAGCAGGTCTTCTCGGTGGCCGGTTTGACGGTAAAGCTCAAAGGCGATGCGGCTGGCGCTACCGGCCTGGCCGCCGAGTTGCAGGCCGAAGTCGAAGCCCGCCTGCAGAGCCAGCAGATCGACATCAGCAAGCTTAAATTTGAAGCGTCCGGTGGCCTTGGCAAGGACAACTTCAAGGCGAAAGTTTCTTCACCGAAAATCGGAATGAAGGGGAGCGCCGTTTCCGTCAGCGAACTCACCGCCAATGTGGGGGGGGTATTTGCCGGCGTGAGCCTGTCGGAGGGTAATTTGCGCGTGCCGCAACTCGTCCTGAATCTCGACGAGCAGACGATTCTGGTCGATGGCGTGGTGTTGAGCGCGAAAGGAAAGCGCGAGGCCGACAGTTTCGAGGCGAAACTGGATGCGCCGAAGATCAGCATCACCCGCGACAAGGCCGGCGGCAGCGACGTGACCCTGCTGGTCAAAGCGCAGGGACCGCAGCTCGATGTCAACGCCAGCATCAAGCTCTCCGGCGTCGAGGGTTCAGGCAAGGCCATCCGCATCGGCCAGTTCGTTGTGAGCATCGATGCGAAGGAGGCGGACAACGCGCTGAAAGGTTCGCTCTCGACGCCCATCCTGGCGAATCTCGAAACCCGGGTCTTCCAGTTGCCCAAACTCGCCGGCGAATTCGACGTCGCCTCGCCAAGCCTGCCCATGAAGAAACTCAAGCTTCCTCTGTCCGGGGGCGCCGGTGCCGATCTGAAGAAGCAGACGGCCAACGCCGACCTGGCGATGAAGCTGGATGAAAGCAACATCAAGGCGAAGTTCGCCGTCGCGGATTTTGCGGCGTTGCGCAGTACATTCGACATCGCGATCGACAAACTCAACGTCGACAAATATCTGCCGCCGAAGAAGCCTGGCGAAACGGCGAAGACGCCGGCAGGCGCGCAACCTGAGCAGCCGATCGACTTTTCCCCGATCAAGAAACTCGATGTCGCCGGCAGCGTGCGCATCGGCGATCTCACGGCGTCGAATATCAAAGCGCAGAACGTGCGCGTCGACGTGAAGGCGAAGAATGGCCGTCTCGACGTCGATCCGCTGACTGCGAATCTGTATCAGGGTAGCGTAAAGGGACTGGCGACGGTCGATGCGAACATAAACCGCATCGCCATCAAGCAGAACCTTGCGGGAATTTCGATCGGTCCGTTGCTGCGCGATGCGACCGGGCAGGACCTGCTGGAGGGCCGCGGAAACGTGGCGCTCGACCTGACCGCCACCGGCAATCTGGTCTCGGCGATGAAGAAGACGCTCAACGGCACGGCCAAACTCGAACTCAAGGATGGTGCGATCAAGGGCATAAACCTGGCGCAATCCCTGCGTAACGCCAAATCACTGTTCGCCGGCGGCAAGCGCGAAACGGAACAAGGGGCGGTGGCGGGCGAGAAGACCGATTTTTCCGAGCTGACCGCCAGCTTCGATATCAGGAACGGCATTGCGCACAACGGCGATTTCCTGGCCAAGTCGCCTTTCCTGCGATTGACGGGAGAGGGCGACATCAATCTGCCCGCCAGCACCCTCAACTATCTCGCAAAAGCCGCTGTCGTGGCGTCCAGCGCCGGACAAGGCGGCAAGGAACTGGCTGACCTAAAGGGCCTGACCATTCCGGTGCGCGCGTCCGGTCCGTTCGCGGCGCTCAAGTACAAACTCGAGTACGGTTCGATCATGTCGGATTCTGCCAAGCAGAAATTCGATGAAAAGAAGGAAGACCTCAAGGATAAGCTCAAGTCGAAGCTGCTCGGCAAACCTGCCGAACCCGCTGCACCGGCGGCTGAAGGCGGGCAACCGCCGGCAACGCAGCCCAGGCCGGAAGACAAGCTCAAAGAAAAATTGAGGAAGCTGTTCTGACCCGGTGTCCGGATCCTCGATGAATTCCTTTGCCGCGCGCGTGATCGAGTGGCAACAGACGTCCGGTCGCCACGATCTTCCCTGGCAGCGCACGCGCGATGCATACCGCATCTGGTTGTCGGAGATCATGCTGCAACAGACGCAGGTCTCGGCTGTCGTCCCGTATTACGCTCGCTTCCTCGCGCGCTTTCCCGACATTGCCAGCCTCGCGGCTGCGCCCGAAGACAACGTACTCGCCTTGTGGAGCGGCCTGGGTTACTACGCGCGCGCACGCAATTTGCACAGCGCCGCGCGGACGATCGTTGACAGGCATGCCGGGGCATTTCCCCGTGCGTTCGACGACATCGTTTCCTTGCCGGGAATCGGCCGATCGACGGCGGGGGCCATTGCTGTGTTCGCGTTCGGTGCACGGCAACCGATACTCGACGGGAATGTGAAGCGCGTGTTTGCGCGCGCGTTCGGCATCGCGGGTTTCCCCGGCGAGAAAAAAATCGAGACCGCAATGTGGGGGCATGCTGAGGCCTTGCTGCCACCGGGCGATGTCGAAGCCTATACGCAGGGGCTGATGGACCTTGGCGCCGGCTTATGTACGCGCAGCCGGCCACGCTGCGAGCGGTGTCCGCTGCAAGATGATTGCGTGGCCCTGCGCGAGAACCGCATTGCGGAGTTGCCGGCGCCGCGACCGAAGAAACCGCTGCCGCAGAAATCCACGGTAATGCTGATCCTGCAGCGCGACCGCGAGGTTCTGCTGGAAAAACGGCCGGCACCCGGCATCTGGGGCGGCTTGTGGAGTTTTCCCGAAATCGCCGATATGGACGATGCGGCCGGCGTGCTGCGCATCCGATTCGGCGCGGAAGTGATGGCCGAGGGCGCGCTGCCCGATGTGCATCACGGGTTCACGCACTACGCTCTGACTATTACCCCTGCGCTGCTGCGGGTGACGAGTCTGGAGCGTCGCACCCATTCACCCGGGCACGTGTGGTTGACGCCGGCCGATGCGATCAACGCCGCGATACCGGCGCCAGTGCGTGAAATTCTGCGCCGGCTCGATCGCGGCTAGGCAGCCTGCTGCAGATAGGCGCGCAGCCGCTCCAGCCGTTCGCTGTCGTCGCGCAATTCCAGCAGGCGCTGCTTGTCTTGCGGTTCGAGCGGCAGCACTTCCGCGAGCCGATAACCCGTCCAGCGCGGGTCGTCATAGGCAAGCGGGGGAAAAAAATAATCCGGACCGACTTTTTCGACGATCTGTTCCAGCACGCGGCGGCAAAGCGCCAACGATTCCGCCCTGAGTTCCCCCGCAGTCTCCGCGAGCAATTCGATGTCGGCGCGGATCAGGCCGTCGGGTAGCGTCACCTGCCGCAGGATGCGAAACGGCTGCTGGCCCTGCGTCCACAGATGAAAGACGCCGAGGTGGGGCATTTCCCATTCCGTGATGAGCGCGGTGCAGCCTATCTGCTCGGGCACGGCGGGCAGCCCCACTTCCTGGCCTTCCCGGATGCGGCATACGCCGAACGGCGTGCTGTCCCGCACACAGTCCCTGGTCATGTCGAGATAGCGCTGCTCGAAAATTTTCAGCGGCAACAGGCTGCCGGGATACAGAACGGTATTGAGCGGAAAAATCGGAATGGATAGGGTCATTTCAGTTGCCGGGCGCGCGCGGAACATCCTGGTCCCACCATGAAGGCACGATCAAACCTAGCTGTCGATGTTTTCGGATTCGCCCCAGCGCGGCATCAGGCCGTGATCGACGCTGACGTGGTCGAGGATGCGCGCGACCACAAAATCGACGAGATCCTGCGCCGTCTGCGGATGGTGATAGAAGCCGGGATTGGCAGGCAGGATGATCGCACCCGCGCGCGACAGCCGGAGCATGTTTTCGAGATGAATCGCGGATAGGGGGGTTTCCCGGGGAACAAGCACCAGCTTCCGCGCCTCCTTCAATGCCACGTCGGCGGCGCGTTCGATCAGATTGTCCGCCAGGCCCGACGCGATTGCTGCCAGCGTCCCCATGGTGCACGGACACACCACCATCGCATCGGCCGGATTCGAACCCGACGCAACCGGCGCAAACCATTCCTCGCGACCGAAAGCCTGCAGCTGGCCTGGAGCGGCGCCGAATCGCGTGCCGAAAAATTCCGCGGCATCTTTGGCGCGCGCCGGCAACAACAGATCCATTTCCTGGCGCGCGACAATCTGCGCAGCCTGGGAATACAGCAGATAGACCCGGACCTGCGCCTTGAGCAGGCATTCCAGCAGCCGGACGCCGTAGGGCATGCCGGAGGCGCCGGTAAAAGCCAGCGTGATCGTTTCCGGTTTATTCAGGCGCATTCCGGTGCCGGCGGCGCGGAGAGAGCGGCGAACTCACAGCAATAGTTCACGGTGGCGCACCAGTACATTGCGGCTCACGCGAAAGTAGGCGGCCAGCGTTTCGGCGAAATACACGGACCGATGGCGGCCGCCGGTGCATCCGATCGCGATAGTGAGATATGCGCGGTTGTCGCGAATGAAACAGGGCAGCCATTTTTCGATGTAGTCGCGGATGTCGGCCAGCATTTCGCGCGCATTGGCGTTGGCCTCGAGGAATGTAACCACCGGTGCGTCCTTGCCGGTGAGCGGACGCAGTTCAGGGTCGTAATGCGGGTTGGGCAGGCAACGCACGTCGAACACCATGTCGGCATCCAGCGGGATGCCGTGCTTGAAACCGAAGGACTGGAACAGCAGCCGCAGGCCGGACTCGCCGGTGCCCAGGATATCTTTTATCCAGGACCGCAGGACGCTGGGATGCAGGTCGCTGGTATCGATGCGGTGGCCCAGGTCCCCGATGTCGCCGAGCAGTTCGCGTTCGTGCTCGATGCACTCCGGCAGCGTGCGATCCCGATCCGCGAGCGGATGCCGGCGCCGGGTTTCGGAAAAGCGCTTGACCAGGGTTTCGGTTTTGGAATCGAGGTAGATCAGATGCACGTCGATGCCGCGCCCCTTGAGCTGCGACAAATAGCCCGGCAGCTCGGACAGCGTGGCGCCGCTGCGTACGTCTATGCTGACTGCGATGCGCTCGTACCCTTCCTGCGCAAGGAACTGCACCAAGCCGTTGAGCAGCTTGGCCGGCAGATTGTCGACGCAATAGTAGGCGCTGTCCTCGAGCACGTTGAGCGCAATGCTCTTGCCTGATCCGGAAAGGCCGCTGATGACGACGAGTTGCATGATTTTCGGGGCGCAAGCCTCAGCTGCGCCTGCTCAGCTGCTTTTCCTGACGCTGGATGAATTCCTGGGTGCTGTCGATGCCGCGAAGCTGCAGGACGTAGTTGCGCACGGCGGCTTCCGCCAGCACGGCGAGATTGCGGCCGGCCGCAACCGGCAATACGACCTTGCGCACGCTGATGCCCATGATGTCTTCGGAGCTCGCATTCAGCGGCAGGCGCTCCAGCCCTGGAATGACGCCGCCAACCGGCTTTACCATCTGCACGATCAGCTTCAGGTTCTTCTTGGTGCGCACCGCGGTCTCGCCAAATATGGTGCGGATGTTGAGCATGCCCAAGCCGCGCACTTCCAGAAAATCCTTGAGCAACTCGGGGCTGCGGCCTTCCAACGTTTCGGGCGCAATGTGATATAGCTCGACGACGTCGTCGGCCACCAGTCCGCTGCCGCGCGAGATCAGTTCAAGTGCCAGTTCGCTTTTGCCGACCCCACTCTCCCCGGTGATCAACATACCCATGCCCAGCACATCGAGAAATACGCCGTGGCGGGTGACGAATTCCGCAAGCGCGCGCCCGAGATAGGTACGCACCACCCAGATGATCTGCAGGCTGTGCAGGGGGGAGGAAAGCAGAGGGATGTTGCGTGAAGTCGCGAATTCGGCGAGCGCGGTCGGGGGCTTTTCCTGCTCGCTGAGGATAATGCAAACCAGGCCGCTGCTGGCGAGCCGTGCGAGTGCTTCGCGCTGGTCGTGCTCGCCGAGCGCGGCGAAATAGGCTGCTTCGGTGCGGCTGAAAATCTGGATCCAGTTGGGATGGACCAGATTCAGGTGCCCGATCAATCCCTGGGAAGCCTGATTGATCTCGCTGCTGTCGAGAAACGGTGACGGATCGCGCGGCCCGGAAATCCAGCCGAGCTTGAGTGCATCGGCATTGTCCTCAAACAGCTGCGCGACGCTGACCTGGGGCATGAGGTTCCCATTCGCTGATGATGTGCTGCACGGCCGCGGCATCCGCCAATGTGGCAAGCTGCGCCCGCATTTCCTTGTCGCTGAACATCTGCGCCAGTTCCGACAAAATCTGCAAGTGCAGGTCGGTCGCCTTTTCCGGCACGAGCAGTACGAAAATCAGGTTCACCGGATTGCCGTCGGGCGCTTCGAACGGGATCGGGCCGCTGGTGCGCACGAATGCGCCCGCGGCATCGCGCAATCCCTTGATGCGTCCGTGCGGAATGGCAATGCCGTGCCCCAGCCCGGTCGAACCCAGGCGCTCGCGCGCGAACAGTGCATCGAAGACCTGGCTACGACCGATGCCGAGCGCATTTTCGAACAGCAGGCCGACGTGCTCGAACACCCGCTTCTTGCTGGTGACATCGAGGTCGAGCGTAATGTTGGCGGCTGGCAGCAGTCTCGATATCAGACTCATGGCAGATTCGGGGGCGCGGCGCGCTACGAAGAAGGGAGATTGCGGAAGGATTCTTCCTGGTGATGATCGACGCTTTTTTCCTTGTGCTTGAGAATCTGGCGGTCGAGCTTGTCGGCCAGGCCGTCGATGGCGGCGTACATGTTCACGTCTATGCATTCGACGTGAATATCCTTGCCGCGCACGTGCACGTTGGCCTCTACCTTGTGGTCCAGCTTGTTCACGGACACGATTACATTCACGTCGATGACGTGGTCGAAGTGACGTGAAACGCGGTTGAGCTTGTCGATGACGTAAGAACGGATGGCGGGAGTGACTTCCAAATGGTGGCCGGACAGCTGAAGATTCATAGGCTTTCCCTCAATGCGGGGGTTGATCAGATCGACTTACGGAGATTGACCGGAAGAATCTGCAGAGATTCCCGGTATTTCGCAATCGTTCGGCGCGCCACCATGATGCCCTGCTTGCCGAGCACCTCGGAGATCTGGCTGTCACTCAACGGTTTACGCGAATCCTCTTCGCCGACCATCTGCCTGATCAGCGCGCGGATGGCGGTCGCGGAGCAGGCGCCGCCGGTTTCGGTGGAGACGTGACTGCCGAAAAAATACTTGAGTTCGAAAATGCCGCGCGGCGTCAGCATGAATTTCTGCGTCGTGACGCGGGAGACGGTGGATTCGTGCAGGCCCAGCGTTTCCGCGATCTCGCGCAACACCAGGGGTCGCATCGCCACC
This sequence comes from Betaproteobacteria bacterium, assembly GCA_025357235.1. GTDB lineage: Bacteria > Pseudomonadota > Gammaproteobacteria > Burkholderiales > JACQAP01 > JACQAP01. The sequence goes on along the minus strand of JANXPQ010000054.1, from coordinate 5,035 downwards.
TCTCCATGCTCGAAGAAATGCCGCTGGCGATCGACGATGGCCTGGGAAACGCGCAGGATGGTATCGAAGCGCTGCTGCACGTTCTTGATCAGCCACTTTGCTTCCTGCAGCTGGCCGGCGAGCTGCTGGAAGCTGGCGTCGCGATTGCGGTGCAGGATATCGGCGTACATGCGGTTGATGCGAAGCTTCGGCATGGCTTCCGGGTTGAGCGACGTCACCCACATTCCCTTGGTCTTGCGGACCACGACGTCGGGAATGATGTAACGCGTTTCGGTACCGGAAAAATTGGCGGCCGGCCGCGGATTGAGCCCGATGATCATCGCTTGTACGGTGCGCAGCACATCGTCGTCGCAGCGCAGCAACTTCTTCAGCCGGAAATAATCGCGCGCGGCGAAAACGTCCAGATGCTGCTTGACGACGAGCGACGCCTCATCCCGATAGGGCGTATCTTCAGGCAGCGCATCGAGCTGCAGCGCGAGACATTCGCTCAAATTGCGGGCCCCAATGCCGGGGGGGTCCAGGCTTTGCAGATATTTCAACCCGATGGTCAGCGCCTCGGAATCGATCTCGAGCTCGACCGGCAGAAGAGCCGCCAGTTCGACGAGATCCTGGGTCATGTAACCATCGTCGTCGAGATTGTCGATCAGGAAAGCGACGATGCGCTTGTCCCGGTCGGGCATCTGCATGAGATTGATCTGGTCGAGCAGGTGATCGCGCAGCTTGGCCGGCTCTGCGGCCGCTTGCGGCGCTTCAGAATCATCATCGCCATCCTGCCCGCTGAACGACCCATAACCGTCGTCGAGTGACCAGTCGGTTTCGGTTGGGGCGCGTTCGTCCGCAGATTCGTTTTCGGCGGAGGCCGGGGCGGACTCGGATTCGGTTGACGTGGTCGACGTCGTCGCCGGCGCCAGGGAGGGAGGGGGGGCAGGCGCTTCTTCCTCGTCGTCGCGCTCAAGCAACGGGTTATCCTGCAGGAACGTCTCTATTTCCTGGTTGAGTTCCAGCGTGGATAGCTGCAATAGCCGGATGGACTGTTGCAGTTGCGGCGTGAGCGTCAGGTGTTGCGAAAGCTTGAGCTGCAGGGAATGCTTCATCGGCTGGCTATCGGTATCAGGCCCGAATTTGAGCGGCCCAGAACTTCCAAGACGGCACGCGGCCCTTACAGCCTGAAATGCTCGCCCAGATATACTTTTCTTACGCTTTCATTATAAACGATTTCCTCCGGTTTGCCCGCCGCCAGCACGGAGCCATCGTTGATGATATAGGCGCGGTCGCAGATGCCCAAAGTCTCCCGGACGTTATGGTCCGTGATGAGCACCCCGATTTCGCGCTCCTTCAGAAAGCGGATGATCTTCTGGATATCCAGCACGGCGATCGGATCCACACCGGCGAAGGGCTCATCGAGCAGGATGAAGCGCGGCTGGGTGGCCAGCGCCCTCGCGATTTCCACGCGGCGGCGTTCGCCGCCGGACAGGCTGATCGCCGGGCTGTTACGCAAGTGGGCAATGTGCAGATCGCGCAGCAGCGTATCGAGCTGGGAAAGAATCTCCTCTTCTTCCAGGTCGCGCAGTTCGAGAACCGCGCGGATGTTCTCCGCAACGGTCAGCTTGCGAAAAATCGACGCTTCCTGCGGCAGGTAGGACAGCCCGAGCCGGGCGCGCCGGTGGATCGGCGTATGGGTCAGCATCCGCTCGTCCAGGAACAGGTCGCCGCCGTCCAGCGCCACCAGGCCCACCATCATGTAGAAGCAGGTGGTTTTGCCCGCGCCGTTGGGCCCAAGCAGACCGACTACTTCGCCGCTGGAAACATCCAGTGAGACATCCTTGACGACGGTACGCGCCTTATAGCGCTTCTTCAGTTTTTCCGCGCGCAGCTGGCTCATCGATGGCTATGCAGGACAGGCGCCATGCGGTCATTGTTTCGGAGTTTGTACCGAGCCCGAAGGCCTCAGCTCCATGGTGCCCGGCGAGGCGGCGGGGGTCCCGGTTCTTGGCTTGGGCTGGATGACGGCGGTTACCCGTCCATGGGGATTGCTGCTGGTGGCGGCTGATTTGCCTCCGCCGATCACCTGGAAGAACTCGGTGACGGCATTGTACGAAATGTAGTCACCGCGGACTTCGTCTCCGCCGCGCTGGATGCGCGCGTTGGTGAACATCTGCACCTTGTCGGCCTTGCCGTCGTACTCAAGGCGCTCGGAAAAGCCTTCGATGTATTCGTCGGAGCCTTCGCGCTTCTGGCGAAAATGCGCCGGATTGCCATAAGCGATGCCGTACTGGAAACCTTCGGCATCCTGTTTGACGATGATCTTGTCGGCCTTGATGGTCAGCGTGCCCTGGGTCAGCGTCACGGTGCCGACGAACACGGCTTCCTTTTTTGCGTCGTCAAGATCGACGCGATCGGCTTCGAGGTTGACCGGCTTGTCGCGATCCGCGCGTTCCGCCAGTCCCGGCAGCGAACTGCCCAGCCCGGCGGCCAATGCGGTGAGCGCGGCCAGGCGAATTAGCCTACCGGCGACCGGGAGTTTGCGGTTTCTGGGCGGAACGGCTGGGAGTTGCATAACTGGCCTTCACCTCGGACAGCAGTTTGATCTCGCGAGAGACATTGTTGAATTCTAAGCCAACCGAACTGGCCGTGGAATTTCCCTCCACCATGCGCACCGGTTTGTCGGTCTTGGCCAGGTCTTTGTCGGGAATGACATGCAGGAAACTGGTGAATACGCCGAGTTCGGCATTGCCGCCATAGGCCGAGCGGATAATCTGCACGTCGCCGCGGAAGTAAACGTCGTCGCCGCCCTGCACGGCATCGGCTGTTTCGGAACGTATGGTCACCGGAGAGCGCTGGTAGTCGAAGTAGACGAGCCGCGGCAGCTCCAGTTGCGTGCTGTTGTCATCCGGAAAATGCACCATGCGCTTCGCCGCCAGCGCATAGCGGGGCGTCCCGTCGGGATTCATCTTTACCGCAGAAAAACCCTCGATGATGAAATCCGGATCGTGGCGGGTGCTGCCGTCGGGTCGATGGGACTGCGGCTGGACTTTCCGGTCCAGCCAGAAGCTCATCGCCGCCAGCAAGGCCAGCAGGATCAGAGGAGACCAGGTGACGAGCCGGTCGTTCATGCCAGATAACTCCGCATCTGATTTTCCAACGTTCCCCGCGCGTGCATCAGGAACTCGCAGGCCTCGCGCGCTGCTCCCTGCCCGCCGGGAGCTCGGGTGACATAGTGAACATGGCTGCGCACGATTTCGGGCGCATTGGGAACGCTGAAAGCGAGCCCGCAGCGGCGCAGCACCGGCAGGTCCTGCAGATCATCGCCCATGAAGGAGGTCTCTTCTTCGGCGAGATCGAGTTTGCGCAACAGACGATGATAGGCCTCGAGTTTGTCGCCGGCACCCTGCAGCAGATGGGTAATGCCGATCTCCTTCGCGCGCAGGGCCACCATTTTGGATTTACGTCCGGAAAGCAGCGCCGTGACGACGCCGCTCGCCGAGAGCATTTTTAGCCCCAGTCCATCGAGAATATTGAAGGCCTTCATTTCCTCGCCGCGCTCGTTGAGATAGAGCGCTCCATCCGTGAGGACGCCATCGACATCGAAAATGGCGAGCCGGATCCGATGCGCGCGCGCGATCAGGCGCTTGTTCATCGCGCAATCGCGTGGCGCCGAAATGCGGAATGGAGGGCTGACATACTCAGATGACTTTCGCCCGCATCAGATCGTGCGTGTTCAACGCGCCCACGAGATTCTGGTTCGCATCGAGAACCAGTAACTGCGAGATCTTGTATTGCTCCATCAGTTCGGCAGCCTCTGCAGCGAGTTGTTCGGGCCGGGCGAAGCGTGGATTCGGCGTCATCAACGTGCCCAGGCCCATGGTACGCACGTCGCCTCCCTTCTCCAGGGCGCGCCGCAAGTCGCCATCGGTGAAAATGCCGACGACGCGCTTCGCGTCGTGCGTCACGGCCGTCATTCCCATGCCCTTCTTCGACACTTCGCGGACGGCCTCCGCGAATGATGCCGTCTCCGGAACGGATGGAACTGCGTCGCCCGTGCGCATGACGTCATGCACGTGAGTGAGCAGCCGGCGGCCGAGGCTTCCGCCCGGATGCGAGCGCGCAAAATCCTCCTTGCCGAATCCGCGTGCCTCCAGCAGCGTAACGGCCAGCGCATCACCCAGCGCAAGCGCTGCAGTGGTACTGGCGGTAGGTGCGAGCCCGAGGGAGCAGGCTTCTTCCGCTACATTGGCGTCAAGGTGTACATCGGCCTCGCGCGCCAGCGACGAATTCGGATTGCCGGTCACGGCGATGAGTTTGCCGCCCATGCGTTTGATCAGCGGCACGATCACCAGCAACTCGCCGCTCTCCCCGGAATTCGACAGCGCGATCATGACGTCGTCGCGCGTTACCATGCCCAGATCGCCGTGGCTGGCTTCAGCCGGATGAACAAAGAACGCCGGGGTGCCTGTACTGGCCAGCGTGGATGCGATCTTGCGCGCGATATGGCCCGACTTGCCGATGCCGCTTACCACCACCCGGCCCTTGCAGCCGAATACGATTTCAGCGGCGCGCACAAAACTCGCATCAAGCCGGTCAGCCAGTTCACGCACCGCGCGCGCTTCAATCTCAAGAACGCGCCGTCCCGCTTCGAGCGCCTGTCGCGAGTCGATATTTCCCAGTTTCGTCATGGGCATCGAGTATAACCCATGCCACTGCGTGGCCACTGCGGCAGCGCGAAAGCGCCGCGCTGGAGTTTATTCGCCCTCCGACTGTTCGCGCCGCGCGATGACATGAGCTGGCATCCTCGAACCTGCGCTTTGCCGCAGTGATCATGGGCATGAGCCGGCAAAAAAGCCCGCGCGAGGCGGGCTATTTGTCTGGTGACATTTGAACGCTTAAGGCCTAAATACTCATGCAGACCGTAAAGCTGTCCGCGGGATTGGCCTGAACCGTGGCGATGGTGGAGGGCGCCCCGGGAATGGCTGATTGCTGGATGGCGCGCATGGAGCCTGTTGCCGGATTGCCGTCATCCAGGGTGGCATCGAGTTGC
>JANXPQ010000015.1 GCA_025357235.1 Betaproteobacteria bacterium | reverse complement strand
CCGTGATCTGTGGCTGCAGAAAATGCTGCGGACAATGGGAAAACAGGCGGTGGAGATGGCCAGTTCATGAGCCGCTCGCTGATCGGCTTCGCGGGCATGACTCATCTCGGCGTCAACTCGGCGGCGGCGGCGCTTACGCGTGGGTTTTCCGTCGTCGGTTATGACGCGGACCACGGCGTCATCGAGGGTTTGCTGGTCGGGCGTCCGCCGGTGGTCGAACCAGGGCTTCCCGAAGCGCTCGCGAGGCATGCTGCGAATGTCAGCTATACGGCCGAGCTTGCCAAACTTGCCCGTTGCAGCATCGTCTACATTGCCACCGACGTCCCCACGGACGATAACGCAACGAGTGATCTGTCCGGTATAAGGACGTTGATCGACTCGGTAATGCGGGTGCTTTCAAAGGACGCTCTGCTGGTTATTCTCTGCCAGGTGCCTCCGGGGTTCACGCGGGCGCTGTCCTTTCCCCCCGAACGGCTCTTCTATCAGGTTGAAACACTCGTTTTCGGGCAGGCGGTAGAGCGGGCGACGCATCCCGAGCGCTTCATTCTGGGTTGCGCCGATCCGGCAGTGCCGATACCGCGCCCACTCGCCGAATTTCTCGCGGCGTTCGAATGCCCGATCCTGCCCATGCGGTACGAAAGTGCCGAGCTCGCCAAGATCTCGATCAACTGCTGCCTGGTCGCATCGGTCAGTGTTGCCAACACCCTGGCCGAGATCTGCGAAAACCTTGGCGCGGTCTGGTCCGAAATCGTTCCGGCGCTGAAGCTGGACAAGAGAATCGGGCAGCACGCGTATCTCTCCCCCGGGCTGGGAATTGCCGGCGGGAACCTTGAACGCGACCTTGCCACCGTAATTGGCTTCTCGGAACGCTATGGGACGGATTCCGGTGTCGTCAAAGCGTGGGTTGCCAACAGCCGGCACCGGCGCGATTGGGCCGCGAGCTCGATACGATCCGCGGTGCTCGACTCGAATCCAAAGGCAACGATTGCCGTCTGGGGTCTGGCGTACAAGGAAAACACGCATTCCACGAAGAATTCCCCGTCGCTTGCGACCATCGCCCAGCTCCGCGGCACGTCGTTTCGATTGCATGATCCGGTGGTTCCTTCTTCGGCGGCGAAAGATCCGAACGCGATCGGCGCGGATGATCCGGTTCAGGCAGCGGCGGGCGCCGATGCCCTCATGATCCTTACTCCCTGGCCGCAGTACCGGGGCATCGCACCAAAGCAGATTGCCGCTTCAATGCGCGGACGGGTAGTAATCGATCCCTATGCCGTTCTCGATGCAAAAGCCGCGGCAAGCGCGGGACTCGACATCTACACACTTGGCCGGCCGCCCATGCTGGCGCAGGATGCGCGCCATGCTTGAGCATCTGAATTCAATACCCAAAGCACCGCAACGCGTCGTTGTCATCGGCGCCTCAGGCTTTGTCGGCAAAGCGGCTGCCGCGCGCATGGAACGCGACGGCGTGTCTGTGCTGCGAGTTACCCGAGACCAGGTGGACTTGTCAGCGGCTGATGGCGGAGCACGGCTCGCCGCTCTGCTTCGAACCGGTGACGCGGTGGTCGCCGCCGCCGCGCGCGCGCCTTGCAAAGATGCGGACATGCTGGTCGAGAACATGGTGATGGCGCGTGCTTTGGCGCGCGCCCTGTCCTCGGTCGACGTGGCGCAAGTAGTCAACATCAGTTCGGACTCGGTCTACGCGGATAGCCCGACTCCGCTCAACGAATCCTCCTGCGCTTCTCCCGGAAGCCTGCATGGCGTGATGCATCTGGCCCGGGAAGTCCTGTTTCGCAGCGAACTCACTGTGCCGCTCGCCATTCTGCGGCCGAGCCTGCTTTATGGTGCGGGCGATCCGCACAATGGCTACGGTCCCAACCGGTTTCGGCGGCTTGCCGCAAAGGGGCAGGAGATCGTCCTCTTCGGTAACGGTGAAGAGCGCCGGGATCATGTATTCATCGATGATGTTGCCGAGCTCGTCGCGCGGGTTCTCTATCGGCGCAGCCGGGGCACGTTGAACGTCGCGACCGGGACTGTTTATTCCTTCCGTGACATCGCGAAAAAAATAGTTGCACTAAGCGGGCTGAGCGTGGCGATCCGCGCAACGCCGCGCAGCGGGCCCATGCCGCATGACGGCTACCGGCCGTTCGACATCACCGAGAGCAAAAAGTCGTTCCCCGACTTCCGCTACACGACCCTCGAAGAAGGGCTTGCGCGTGCCGGCAACGAAACCATGGAGCCGACCTGAAATGGCTGAAACAGACCTGCTGCGTTCCCTTCCGAAGACCAAGCGCAATGTGCAGAAACGCGCCGAGGGCAAGGATGAGACAGTCGTCGCCATTGCCAAGCAGTTCGGCGAAATGTACTGGGATGGTCCGCGTCAATATGGTTACGGTGGCTACCGCTACGACGGGCGCTGGCGCGCGGTGGCGCGGGACATCATTGCCCATTTCGGGCTCAAGGCAGGCCTGCGCGTGCTCGACGTCGGCTGCGGCAAAGGTTTTCTGGTCAAGGACCTGATGCTCGAGTGTCCGGGCCTCGAGGTATTCGGCCTGGATATCTCGCTATATGCGCTCATGCGTTGCGAGAAAGAGGTCGTCGGCCGGCTGCACCTGGGGTCGGCGGAGAAGATGCCGTTTCCGGACGCCAGCTTCGATTGCGTGCTTTCGCTCAACACCATCCACAATTTTCCCCGACCCCGGGCGATAAAGGCGATGCAGGAAATCCAGCGCCTTAGCGGCGGTCGTGCGTTCGTGCAAGTCGACAGCTATCACACGCCGGAGCAGAAGGAAATTTTCGAAAGCTGGGTGCTGACAGCGGAGTTCCACGACTACCCGGAAGGCTGGCAGGCGCTGTTCCGCGAGGCCGGGTACACCGGCGACTACTACTGGACTATCATTGACTGAGGCAAAAATGAAAACGTACGCAATCCTCGGCGGCGGCGGGTCGTTCGGCATCCATACCGCCTTCTACCTGCTCCGCCATGCCAATCCGAAACGCGTCGTGAGCATTGGCCGCAACCCGCTGCGTCCGGAGCCGTTCTCCCTCGGCATTGAGCGCGAAAAAAACTTCGAATACCACGCCTACCATCTGACGTACGAGCTCGATCTGCTGCTCGAACTGCTGGACCGGATCAAGCCGGATGTGATCGTCAACTACGCGGCGCAGGGCGAAGGCGCGGTGTCGTGGAAGAACTCCTGGCGTTTCTTCGAAACCAATTCGATGGCGCTTGCGCGCCTGTGCGAAGAACTGATGAAACGGGACTGGCTGGAGCGCTTCATCCAGATCGGCACGTCGGAAATGTATGGTTCCGTGTCGCACGCCTCGAAGGAGGATGAACCGATCAAGCCGACCAGTCCCTATGCCGCCTCCAAAGTCGCGTTCGACATGTATCTGGAGTCGGTGCACAAATTCCTGAAGTTTCCGATGAATGTCATCCGGCCGTCGAACGCCTATTGCCCGGGACAACTTTTGCATCGCGTGATACCGAAGGCGATCCTGTGTGGATTGAACGGCACCAAACTACCTTTGCAGGGTGGAGGCAGGGCTGAAAAATCGTATATCCACGCACGCGATCTTGCGCGTGCAATCCATCTGGTTGCAGAGAAAGCCCCGCTGGGAAAAATATACAACGCCGGACCCGCGGAACCGACCAGTATCCGCCGGGTAGTCGAGTTATGCGCCGAAGCGCTGGGCATGCCCTTTGAGCAATTGTGCGAGATGGCGCCCGATCGCCTTGGTCAGGATTCCCGCTACTGGCTCGATTCCAGCGCAATCAAACGCGGCCTCGGCTGGGAGCCCGAGATCGGCTGGAAGGAGGGTCTCGGCGAGATGGTCGACTGGGGACGCAAATACCACCGCCAGCTCCAGACCTGGCCGACCACATACACGATGCGTGGCTGACATGGCCCAAGCCGCCGAAAAGAAAACGCCCGTTGCGTTCGATCCCGCCGCTGCCCGTCGCCGGTGCATGCAATACCGCCGCCGTATCCTGGACATTTCCCAGAAAGTCCCGGCGCTGCATGCGGCACCTGCG
>JANXPQ010000522.1 GCA_025357235.1 Betaproteobacteria bacterium | reverse complement strand
TGCGCCGAGGCCGCCGAAGACCATGGCGGCCGGGGGAATGGGCCTGTTGTCTCCTGTGGGCGCGCTGGGCGGGGGGGCGGGCGGATATTGGGAGGAATCCAACTCCCAACTGAAAAACCAATCCGGACAGTTCGGCGGGTTTTTCAGCGGCGGCTATCGGGCTGCACCGAATATCGCCCTCGAAATAGATGGATTGTCCTCCTACCAAAGGATCGATACGCCGCCGTCGGTTTCGACGTCCAACGGTCGTTCCAGCCTGACTTCGAGCGGGGTCGGCGGTGTGGTGAAATTCATTCTGCCCCTTGACCGGATCGAGCTGTACGCAGGCGGGGGCGTGGGTGTCTACAGCACTGTCTTGCGGGTGAAAGACCATTCTTTCAAAAGCGAGGATGACGACACCAATTTCGGCTATCAGGGACTGATCGGGGCCGACTACTTCATTACGCGGAATTTTTCAGTCGGACTGGAATACCGCAAATTCAAGCTCGACGCGAAGCTCGAACCGGCCATTCCCGGCAAAATCGACGCGGGCGGCGATTTCGTGTTTGCGACGTTTCGCGGCCATTTCTAATCCCGCGAATTCAACCGGCAGTAAACCCGCAAATCCGGCACCCCGAGTGCCGGATTTTCATTTGCGAGTGACGATCTGATCGCGGATATCGGCCTTTTTTTGGTAGCCTTCGGTTTCGACAGACACCCGGTCCACGAAGACATGACGCAAGGCTTCGTTCGTCCCGAATACCTGGTTGAGACCGGTTGGCTGGCCGGGCACCTGGAAGATCCCGCAGTGAGGGTACTCGATTGCACCACCCATCTGCCCCCGCTTCCCGACAACAGCTACTACACGGTGCGGCCGGGTCGCGATGATTTCCTCAAGGAACATATTCCGGGTGCGGCCTTCGTGGACATGGACCGCGACGTCGCTGACACTTCGGCCCCGTTCCATTTCATGCTGCCGTCGAGTATCCAGTTTGCGCAAGCCATGTCTGCGCTGGGGATAGGCCGCGACACGCTGGTGGTGAGTTACTCAGCAGCCAACCACTGGTGGGCAACGCGAATGTGGTGGATGCTGCGCGTATTCGGACACGAGCGCGCGGCCGTCCTCGATGGCGGATTCCAGAAGTGGCGCAAGGAAGGCCGGCCGGTCGCAAGCGGCGCGGCCGAACCCCGTGCAAGAACGCATTTCGAAGCTCGCCCGGCGCGCGGGGAAATGATTGCTACCAAGCAGGACGTGCTGGCAGCGATCGGCGCCGCGGACACCTGTACCATCAATGCATTGCGTCCGGAGCAGCATGGCGGCACCGGTGGCGTATATTACGGTCGCCGCGGCCACATCAAGGGCAGCGTCAACCTGGCAGCCATGTCGACGGTGGACGACAACAATGTTTACAAAAGCGCGCAAGAGCTGCGGCGCATGTTTGCCGAGCCTTTGTCCAAACCCGCTGTCATTACTTATTGCGGCGGCGGCATCGCGGCATCGGCCGATACGCTGGTGCTGACGATGCTCGGCCACGAAAACGTCAGACTCTACGATGCCTCGCTGTCCGAATGGGCGCGAGATCCGGCTCTACCAATGGAAATTTGAGGAGGCCCCGCGTGTTCAAGCAATTCAAGATCAACCCGAAGGATTTCAACGGGCCGGTGCTGATAACCGGCGCGGGTGGATGCATCGGCAGCTGGGCACTGACCCTGCTGACCGATGCAGGCATCCCCGTCGCCGCCATGGACCTCACCGAAGACAAGCGGCGTCCGAAATTGCTGATGGCGGAATCCGAACTCGAGCAGGTGCCGTGGTTCACGGGTGACATTGCCGATACCGCCGCAGTCAGCAACGTCGTGGAAAAGAGCGGCGCAAAAGCGATCATTCATCTTGCCGCTTTGCAGGTTCCCTTCTGCAAGGCTGATCCGGTCGCCGGGGCGAAGGTCAACGTCCTCGGCACCATCAACATCTTCGAAGCCGCGCGCAAGTTCGGCATCAAGCGCATCGCCTATGCCAGTTCGATCGCCGCGCACGGCGTCTTCGATCCGAAGACCATGGCCACGCTTTACGGAGCCTACAAATTCGCCAACGAACAGACTTCCCGCGTCTATGCACAGGACTGGCAGGTGCCCAGCGTGGGCTTGCGCCCCGGCGTCGTATACGGGATCGGCCGCGATCAGGGAATGACGTCGAAGACCACCGTCGCGATTCTTGCTGCTGCAGCAGGCAAGCCATACACCATCCCGTTTCGCGGCCCGGTTTCCTGGCTGCATGCGGGCGAGGTCGCCAGTGCATTCATCAAAGCGGTATCCCGGGATCGCAGCGGCGCGGAGGTATTCGACATCAATGGCGTGGCAACGACAGTCGAACATTCGGTGGAATTGATCAGGAAGATTGCGCCGGAGGCAAAGATCGGCATTTCAGGGGAGCCCCTGCCCTTCCCCATGGCTTTGTCGGATCAACCCGTGCGCAATTTCCTCGGCGACTACGGTTCGATTTCCATCGAAGACGGCATCCGGCAGACCCATGAGATATTCGGCAGCCTGCTCGCGAAGGGTCTGATTAGTGCCGACAATCTCGCCTAGGCAGCCGGATTGTTCCGCAGCCAGCGCACGCGCAGACCGGCCAGATTCTTACAAAGAATATATTTCGTATGAAATAATATTTTTGTAATTTAACGGGTTATTCCGCAACGCAAATTGACGCGTTGAAACGGAAAGGGCAAACTCCGGTCGCGCCGTATCGCAAGTACCCGAACGCAATCGCAGGGAAAGCAAAAATCCCGCCCCGATGGTTGGGAGACACAAAGTTGCAGGCGATGCAGGTGGGTACTAAAAGTACAAAGAGCGACCCTAAAAATTCCAAGGAGGAATTGAAACCATGAAGAAATCAGGCATCGTTGCCGCACTGTTGGGCGTACTCTGCATTGCAGCGTCGTCCGGCGCGTTCGCGCAAAAACTGTATTGGACCACCAGCGGGTACTTCGGCCCCTTCGATATCAGAGGCCTGATCCCCGCGCTGCCCGTCGACAAGTCCCGCCAGATCACCATCCCCGTCAGCATGTGGGTTCTTGATCACCCGAAGGGCCTGGTCGTATTCGACACCGGCAACAACGTGGCGATTTCCGACAGCACGGACAACTGCAAGGCGTATTGGGCACCGGGCAACTGCGATTTCCTGAAACCCAGCCAGAAGCGCGCAGACGTCATCGACATGCAGCTGAAGAAGCTCGGCTATTCCGCTGACAAAGTCAAGATCGTCGTGACGTCGCATACCCACCTGGATCACGTCGGCAACATCGCGATGTTCCCGAACGCAATTCACGTGATGCAGAAGAAGGAGCTCTACCAAGGCTGGTGGCCGGAGAAGTTCCAGGGCCGCACCACTCCCGGTACGTTCGTGATGGCGGACCTGATGAGCGCTCGTGAGTTCAACTACCTTGAACTGGACGGCGACTATGACCTGTTCGGCGACGGCAGCGTGTTGATCCTGGCCACGCCGGGACACACCATCGGCCACCAGTCGATGAAGGTCAAGCTGCCCCAGTCCGGCACCATCATCCTCTCACAGGACGCGGTCTGGATGCAGGAAAACCTGGACGGCTATCCGGCGGGCCTGAACTTCAGCGTGCAGGCGTATACCAACTCCCTGCAACGCCTCAAGATGATGCGCGACATCGAAGGTGCCCAGCTGTTCATGGCACACGACGGTGATCAGTTCAAAGCGAAGGGCGATCGCTGGTACAAGTAAGGCAGTAGTTATTTCTTTTTGAAGAGCCCCCCCGATGCGGGGGGTTTTTTTTTCCAGATTTTTTCCATCGTGAATTCTTCAGCTACAGCGATCGCTCTCGAATCGGTTTCCAAGCGCTACGGTTCCAGGAACATCATTCATGACATGTCCTTCTCCGTGCGGAAGGGCGAAATCGTGGGATTTCTGGGACCCAACGGTGCCGGCAAGACCACAACCATGCGCATGATCGCCGGGTTCACCACGGCGACTTCCGGCCGGGTAACCGTAGCCGGATTCGACATGGCGACCCAGAATGAGCAGGTGGCGCGCAGCATCGGTTATCTCCCCGAGCAGCCTCCGCTCTATGACGTGCTCGAGGTCTCGGCTTATCTGCGATTCGTCGCAAAAGTGAAAGGCGTACCGCGGCGCTCCATTCCCGCGGAACTGGAGCGCGTCATCCAGGCCTGCCGGCTCGAAGCAGTGGTGAATCGCGAGATCTACAAGCTGTCGAAAGGTTACCGGCAGCGTGTCGGACTGGCCCAGGCGCTGCTCGGCAAGCCCGAAGTACTGCTTCTCGACGAGCCAACCGCAGGCCTCGACCCCGGCCAGATTCAGGAAACCCGCGAAGTCATCCGCGCTTTCGGAGAGGATCACGCGGTATTGTTGAGCACGCACATCCTTCCCGAAGTCACGCTCATCTGCCAGCGCGTTGCGATCATCAACAATGGCCGCCTGCTGGCCATCGACTCGCCGGACGGGTTGCAACGCGCATCGGAACAGACCAATCGCGTCTCGCTGCTGGCGACCGGCCCCGCCGATGCCATGCGCGAAGCGATCCTTTCGATCGAGGGCGTAAGGGCAGTGGATATCCGCGCAACTGCGGATCGCAGCGAATTGCTGGCGATCGAATGCCAGGTAGACGCCCGCGAGGGCGTGGAAGCCGCGATCGCGCGTACGGTAGCGACGCGCTGGTCGCTGCACCGCCTCGAACGGCAGCAGCCGACCCTGGAAAATATTTTCCTGCGCTATATCGGCGAAACGCCAAACGCGAAGAACGCAAAGGCATCCGCATGAACGGCTTGCTGGCGATCTACCAGAAGGAATTGGCGACCTACTTCCGCTCCCCGATCGCGTATTTCGTGATCGCGGTATTCCTGCTGGGCACGGGCTACTTTTTCATCTACAACATCTTCATGACCGGCATCGGCACCATGGATGAAACCTTCCAGAGCATGGGCATTCTGCTGCTCACGCTCATGCCGGTGATGACGATGCGGCTGTTTTCCGGTGAATACAGCGGCAGGACGATGGAACTGCTGATGACCCTGCCGCTCAGGCCCTGGCAGATCGTCATCGGAAAGTATCTGGGTGCCACCACGATGCTGTTGCTGATGACGGCTGCGACATGCATCAACCTCATTCCTCTTTATCTTTACGGCACGCCCGAGACTTCGACGATCCTGTCCGGTTACCTGGGCTTTTTCCTGCTCGGCATGGCCTGCCTGGCAGTCGGCCAGTTGTTCTCCGCGCTCACGCAGAACCAGATCGTGGCGGCGCTGATCACGATTCCCGTGCTGCTCGGTTTCTGGTTCATCGGCCACGTGCAGAGCTTCCAGGCCTCTCCGGTCCTGCGCGAGTTGTTCGGCTACCTGTCCTTCGCGTTGCATTTCGGCGACTTCATTCGCGGACTGGTGCGCTCGGAGGCGGTGACGTTCTATCTGGTCGTCAGCGCGATTGCCCTGACGTTGAACACCAGCTATTTGAAGTGGCAACGCTGACTATGGACCGATCCTCCCACTCCGGCCTTATTCTGATTGCGGGCATTGCGCTGCTCGTCGGCGCTGCCGCCAGTCAGGCGATCCTGCTGGAAATTGCCGCCGTTACCGTCGTCCTCGCCATCGCCGGCCTCCTGCTTTCGGCATGGGGCGCATATGCCTTACGCGCGGAGATCGGCGGCATACTCCTGCACCGCCGCGGTGAAATCGTGCTGTACACGCTGGGAATAGTCGGCGTGCTGGTCGCGCTGTCGTATTTTTCCGTGCGCTTTCCGGTCCGTTTCGACATGACCGCGTCGAAGATCTACTCCCTGTCGGAACCGACAGTGCAGATGCTCAAGCGGCTCGACAAACCTGTGCACATCGTGTTCTTCCACGATCCGATGATGCGCGAGACGGTCGAGATCTACCAGCTCATCGCCAAGCAGACGGACAAGGTCACGGTCGAGTTCTACGATCCGATGCTCAATCCGGCGCAAGCGAGAATGCGCGGAGTCGAGTTCGCCGGCACGGCGATTTTTGAAAGCGAAGGACGCAAGCTGCAGATCAACGGCCCGAGCGAGACCGATATCGCGAACGGAATATTGCGGGTGTCGCAAGGAGTCCAGCAGACCGTGTGCTTTCTGGACGGCCACGGCGAACCGGACCCCTATAGCCTGGAGTCACATGATCACTCCGAGGGCAATCCGGGACATTCCCATGGACTGGGTTCCAAGATCGTGCTGCACGAGCGCCACGGCATAGCCAAGGCGCGCCATGGCCTCGAGACGCTGAATTACGCGGTCGAGAAAATTTCGCTTCTGCAGGGCGACAACAAACTGTCGCGCTGCGTCGTACTCGTGGTGGCGGGTCCAAGGGCGCCGCTGCTCGAGACCGAAATCAAGGCCATCGACCAATATCTCGCCAAGGGCGGCAATGCTTTCTTCATGCTCGATCCGTTCATTCGCACCGGGCTCGAGCCGGTGTTGCGCGAATTCGGCGTCATTCTCGACGACGACCTCGTGATCGACGAGGCGAGTCACTTCTGGACGGACGTATCCTCCCCGGCGGTCACCGATTACAACCGCCACGAAATCACACGCGATCTTCCGCTGACCTTCTTCCCGGGCGTGCGTTCGTTGTCGCCGACGCCGGAGCGCGTGCCCGGCACGTCGGTCCGACCCGTGATCAATTCGTCGAAGAGCAGTTACGGCGGCACCAATCGCGAGCGCGCCGAATTCAACAAGGACAAGGACAAGGCCGGACCGCTGACACTGATGGTGGCCGTCAACCGCCGTCCGGAATTCGTCGCCTCCACCGAGACGGTGACACGCGCCCAGCGACCGACCCCGCTGGCCCCCTCGGAAACTGCCAAGGCCGGCGCCTCGGATATAAAATCCCGCATTGCCGTGATCGGTGATTCGGATTTCGCCACCAACTCTTTTTTCCATATCCTGGGCAACGGCACCTTGTTCCTCAATACGGTGAACTATCTCGCCGCGCAGGAAAACCTCATCGGGCTGGAACCGCGCACCTACGACGTGCCCCGGGTCGATCTGACCAATCGCCAGATGAAAGGCACTTTCTTCCTCTCTATCATCCTCATTCCCGCCCTGATGGCGGTGGTGGGAATTGCTGTATGGTGGAGACGGCGTTGAGCGAAGCAAAGGCCGTCACGGCGACCCGGGGACGTCGCAAGCTGATCGCGGTATGGCTGTTGCTCGCTGCGCTGGTGGTCGCCATCGTGCTGATCGAACGCCACGATCGTGCGGCCTCGAAGACCCCGGATACGGGCCGAGACGAGCGCCTGCTGCTCCCCGTTGCGATAGAGGAACTCGGCGCGATCGAAGTGGCGCACAACGGCACGCTGCACCGTTTCGAGCGCGATGCGAACGGCGCGTGGTTCTACCATGGGATTCACACCGGGACGGAGCAGCAACATGGACACAACACCGATCCCGCGACGGCCGCGCATATCGAAAAGGCGTTGGCGGGGCTCGGCCGAGCTCGCATGGAACGCCAATTCCCGCTCAACATCCAGGCTGACGAGTTCGGCGTCACCCGGCCGGAGATGTTCATCATGATTTACCGGCCCAAGGAATTGCAGCCGCTGGCCCGTTACTCCGTGGGCACCGTCGCACCCGACAAGGTGAGCCGCTACATCCTGCCTGCTGGCAGTACCTGGGTGGTGACGATCGCCGATTTTCAGATCGACAACCTGCTGTCCCTGATCCAGTCAGTTGCAGGCAAGGCCGCATCCGGGCTTAAAATAGACAAAGTCCCCTGAAATTGAAACGGCCGGCGAAGTTCTCCGCAAGCCGGGAAGAATTCGCCGCGCGCAATGTACGAAACCAATCTGAATCTCTTTGTCCTGGCACCGGCCGTGCCAGGATGTGTGTGCGGTAACCGTCGCAAACCCCGCAGCAGTCCGCTTCGCCTCGTCATTTCCGGATTATTCATGCGCGCTGCCGTCGCGGCGCTCTCAATGCTCGCCTTCACCGGCGGTGCCGGCGCGCACACCGGCGGCATGACGGGATTTGCCACCATTACTATCAGCGACCGGCTGGTGCGCTACAACCTGACATTGTCGGATATTCCACCCGGTCCCCTGGCCGATCAAATGCATCTGGGACAGTCGGGCATCGCCCCCGACTACCGGCCGCTCATCACGGCAATCAGCGAAAAAATCCAGATGACCGGCGACGGCGCTGCCTGCGCGGCGACCGAAGGCCGCATCGTGCCGCCGACTGCGACCTCGGTCAGCCTCACCGGTACCGTGGATTTCGCCTGCCCCGGCGAGATACGCAAACTGACCATACGCGACAACATGTCGGAAACATTGGGGCCGAGCCAGCACACGCTGGCCGCCATCGTATGGTCGGGCGGCAGCCAGCAATTCGCCTTCGGCAGTGACGCGCGCGAGACCACTGTCGAAGTTGCGCAGCCGGCCCAGGCTTCACGCGGTGCCGGCAGCTTCTTCCCGCTGGGAATCGAACACATCCTGACCGGCTACGACCACCTGCTCTTCCTGCTGGCGCTCATGTTGCGCGGCGGTGGGCTGTTGTCCTTGCTGAAGATCATCACAGCCTTCACCATCGCGCACAGCATCACCCTGGCGCTCGCTGCGCTAGACGTGATTGTCCTTCCCAGCGCGCTCGTAGAATCCGTGATCGCGCTGTCGATCGCGTACGTCGCGTTGGAAAACCTGCTGCCGCGCTATGCGGCCTCACGCCGCTGGGCGGTGAGCTTCCTGTTCGGGCTGGTGCATGGCTTTGGCTTTTCCTCGGTGCTGCGCGAAATCGGCTTGCCGAAGGAAAACCTGCTGCTGTCGCTGCTGAATTTCAACCTCGGCGTGGAAGTGGGGCAGTTGACCGTCGTATTGCTGGTCGTGCCCGTCCTGATGCGGTTGCGGTCGCGGCCGTGGGAACCTCGCGTTGTCGCGACCATCTCCGGCGTAATTTTCGCAGTCGGGCTGGTCTTGTTCGTCGAACGGGCATTCTTCGGCGGATAACGTCACTCTGCCAGAGACTGCTGAGTAAGTATCCCCCGGCAAAGCCGGGGGCTTTAAGTTGTGAGCCGCTCAAAGCGGCTAGGCGGGGTCGCTAAGGCGGCCCCAATTTTCTTGGGCCACCCTGACGGTGGCTACTCAGTGCCATAGATTCATCTGGTCCAGT
>JANXPQ010000512.1 GCA_025357235.1 Betaproteobacteria bacterium | reverse complement strand
TCGTGCACTTCCCCGCCCCACGCCTTGGTCGCGCAGGCATGACCGAATTCGTGGAACAACTTGAGCACCGGAAACGTCAACCACAACAGCACCAGGTTTTGCGGCGCAAGAACGCGATCGCCGAGATCCTGGCTCAATTCCTGCCAATGCGCCGCCGCGGTAAATAACGCAAAGCCCACTACTAGCAGCCAGACTATGGCGCCCATGACGCCGAAATAAGGGCGGAACCAGGGCAGCCAGCGCTCCAGCCAGCGATCCGGATCGAACAACGGAATGCGAATCGCCAGCGGGGACAGCAGATTCTGATACCAGGTCTTGCGCTGGCTCTTACTCGCGCGCCGCAACAGTTCCGCGATATCCGGCGTCACTTCGGATTGCAGTACCTCTGCCGAATGCAGCTGGCCAAGAAGTCGGATGACTTCTTCCTGAGTCGGCGCATCATCGGCGAATTTTGCGATCGCGCTTTCCCAGATCGCGTTGACCGTGCGATAACCGTTCATCAGGCCGATGACGTAATGCGCGGTGGGGTTAAAGCGGTGCATGCGCCGGGAAATGCGGTCTTCGAGGACATACCAGAGCTCGCCACGGTAATGATGGCGATGTATGCGCACATGGCTTCTGAGCCGGGGCCTCAATTCGGCGATACGGTACCAGGAAGGGCTGTGCAGATCCGACATGCGATTGAAGTGCTAGCGGTTCACGGCATCCACGACCACAGCCACAGGCGCACCCAATCGGTCAGGCTATGAGTCCAGATCCAGAATAAATGCCGGTCATCGATATAAATCTTGCCGATGCCTTCCATGCCCGGACGAAGACGACCGGTCGCTCCCTCGAGCTGCCCCTCTACCCGGAAGAAGTTGCGCCCTTCTTTGGCGGTGTTGACCGGCGTGATCTTGGTTACCTTGAAAGCAAAGCGCTCGCCCGGAATCGACGAGACGGTCAATTCGCCGCCCTGGCCCAATGCAACATGGGCGATGTCGCGCTCATCAACTTGCAGTGCGAGACGAAATCCATCGAGCGGTGCAATCTCGAAGAGCACTTGTCCGCGTTCGACCGGGGAACCCAGGCTCTGCGACAAATCACCGCTTACAATAAAGCCATCAAAAGGCGCCACCATCTCCGAACGCGCAAGTTGCTCCTCGACCAAGGCAAGCTGTGCCTGGCTCTGCGTTACTTGCGCACCGACCATTTCCGCCTGCGCGCGATCATGGGAGGCCATCGCCTCGCGATATTGCTTGATGTATTGGTCGCGCTGGCTGCTCAGTTTGACGCGCTCCAGAACAAGGTCGCGGTCCTCGAACTTGCCGATGACAAGCCCCGCCTTGACCGTATCTCCTGCCCGGTAAGGCGCCTCCTTGACATAGCCGTTGAAGGGAGCGGTTACCGCGCGCTGCACCGTGCCTTCCACGGTTGAATTCGCCGATACTCTGAAATCGCCCGTTGCAAGCGCCATAAAAACCGCCACCGCCGCAAGCGCGACGACACCGAGTTTGAGACCGGCATGCCCGGGGCCCACCAGCTTCTTCCAGACACTCTCGGCCGACTTGGCGGCGTGCAGCGACAGCCCTTCCTCGCTTTGCCTTTTCAGTTCGATGATCGGTCCGGCAATCGCGACCACCGCCTCGCAAATGTCGAGCGAGGGCACATCGAAGCGGTAACCGGGCGCGCGTTCCAGGGTCAGCGCACCGACGATCTGATCTGCACTGATTAACGGAAACGTCGCAGCGCTGCCGCCTTCCGACTCCCGTAGCAAGGCCTCGTGTGCATGCGCCACGACGGCGCGCGAATCGGGCTCCGGCGGGAAAACGACCGCCTCGG
>JANXPQ010000486.1 GCA_025357235.1 Betaproteobacteria bacterium | reverse complement strand
TCGGAAGTCGTCGCGGCGGTCCCATCTCCGAAGTCCCAGAAGAATGTGACGCGACCGGGGTCGCGATGTGCCACCGCAGGCGCCCCCGCGTCGCTCTTCACACTCGGGTGATGGGGGATTGATTTACCGTCGTAGTAGGGTCGCGCAAAGAAGGCAACCACGTCGGGCACGCGAAGTCGCCGCACGTTCAACTCTGCGAAGGCGAAGGATCGGCCGCAATCCTTGACCTTGAAGCTGCGCATCTGCTGTTCGACCGCGCCGCGGCCATTGTTTACGATGAACATGAGCGGGTAATCACCAGGGCTCGAGAAGGTCAGGACCATGGGGTTACCCTCCGCGCCCGTTGTGCTGGACACGAATAGACTGCCGTCCTTTCCATCGGGATCCTGGGCGTTCAACCGCACTGTGACGGGCTCGTTCTCGCAGGCTTCCTCCTTGTCAAAGAGAATGTCGCGGATGAGTTTCGGCTCCCCCGTCGGCATCGATGCCACGGGTGACGCGCCGATGGACCGGCCAGGCGCAAGCGTAGCCACCGGACGAGGCGATGGCACTGGCGCCTTGTCTGGCAGAGCAATGGGCACCTCGCTGGGAGCCGCGGGCGCAGGCCGCGGCTTCCAGCTCCAGGCAATCACGGCCGCAACCAAGATGAGAACGATGAGTGCATCAAGCGCTCTCCGGACCCGCTGCGCCGAGTTCGGGCTGCTACGCAGGCTGGTCATCTTCGCCTTTCCTGGGAGGCTTCTCACTCAGTGTTGGGATGCCTTCCTCTGTGGGGAGCCCTGGGCAATGCTCAAAAGCAAAGCCCTGGGTGGCAAACAATCCGCGTTGTGTATTGGCAGGTAGTGTAGTCCGCGACAACGTTACTCAACTGGAGAGCCGCGGTGTATCGACCACCGGCCGGTAGGGCTCCTACGCCACCGTTGCGTGATTGGAAAAGATTGTCGGGAGTGATGTTGGACATCCCATTGGAATACCAACCGCTCGGTCCCAACCCCCACTGCCAAGAAGAACGGTTCCAGTCGTATGGACGCACGCACTTCGCGGCTTGCCATACGGCACCATAGGCAAAGCAGTTCAAGACTTGATCCCCAACGCCGCTGGCCGCTTCCCAGATCGAGCCATCCGAGACGCCGGTTCCCGCAAGCTGGCTCGCGATCTGGTCATGGGCCTGTTGTCTGACCGCTGTGAAGACGCGAGGGGCTGCTCCACCTATTTCCGACTGCAAATATGCCTGTTTAGCCCAACTGGTGTTCGTCGCTTGCGCAACCGTCATGGAGCACATGGACCCTCGCGGATCGGCAGCGCCCGTCGTACGATCCGGCTTGTTCCATTCCGCGTCGGGACTCAAGTAGGCGTGAAGACGATACGCTGGACTCGAGCCGTATTGCATGTTCCACACGTACTGATTTATGTCGCTCGAGTAGCCAGGAGCAGGGTTGATCAAGGCGACCGCCCCGCCCGCCCCTCCCGTGAATGCCTGACTGCTTCTGTGAGAAATGTCCTGCGTGATCAATCCTGGTTGACCGTTATAAAGGGCTCCTTCATCAATCCACGCCGACCCATAGTGAACCTCTGGCACGCTGCCGAAGAGCCAGGATGCGACGACCCCGAGAGGACCGCCTATGAGGAAGGCGAACACTACGTTCGTTGCTGAATCGTGTATTACGCTGTCCGCGCCAGGGAATGTCGTCATGTCATCGTGAGTCACTGTATACGGCCAGGAGGTGATCATTCCGGAATGCGTGAAGTTCTGATTCAAGGATTGCATGAGGTAACTCAACGTGCTGCCCGTACTCTTAACTACTATCGCTGAACCTTGCTGGCCGCCCTGCACGTAGCCCTGGGTGTAGACACAACTGCCTGGGACCACCACGTCCTGCGGCTCACAGCAGTTTGCTGCAGCAGGTGTGGCGCGAAGAACACTGAACATGAAGACCACGCAAAGTGAGAGCCTCACACAAATCTTTCCAAGCATATTGTCCCTCCCTATTTGTTCGTGACCGCTTCGTGAACAGCGACAGTGTTCATCGGAACCCAACGAAGCGAAAACCTCAACTTACGTTTGGTCCGATTTTTGGGAAGCAGGACCCCTGCAGCCGGATTGCCAGCCGCACAAATTCCGTGTCTCCCGGCGTTTCCGCGAAAACGCCGCCCACATATGCGAAGGCAATGCGTGAGGGGGAAGATGTAAACCGCGGGGCGCATGAACGCTGCCACTTGCAACGCTTGAGCCGGATTCCGAGTCGGAGCTCTTACAAGGTAATTCATACTGACATGCGTCCCTGACCCGTATCGCGCGGCGCGGCGCCTCCCTGGGGTGAGCCGCTCCAGCACAAACCAACAACAACGGACTTGACGGCTCAAATTCGAGCTGGCGGCCAGTGATCGAGCCTCTATCTTAGGGTACTGATTCCGCTGAACGAATTGGGTCATGTAGCGTCCCTGGCGTGGGGCCCAAGCTGGAGATCTAGCCGTACGAAGCCCTCGATCACTACGCGACCAGCAGCGACAATATCTACAATAATATCGCGGGCGCAGAGTCACGTGTGCTGGCGCATCCGCTCCTGCAGGCCGAGTTGGAGCGCCAACAGCGCGACCTTGATGACATGTCCAACGCTGGCGATCCAAAGGATGCCGCGGCGCGGCTGCTAGCGAGAGCGAAGACTGAGCGGGTGCCCTCGTACCTGCGTGATGCGTAAACTGGTTCAAAGATGTGGTTAAAAGCATCGGCTTCGAAGCATGAAGACGGTGGTCGACGGTCTCCCAAGAAGTCCGTAACCACGGGAGCCCGCAGAAACGGTTTGTCGCTCTCTGTTGTGTTAACCCGGTGCGCTCGCCGAACAGAATCCGTTCGTGATCGGACTTGGGCACCGATCGATCCTGTACGAACAAATCGCTAAGTGCTTGATTCTCGGACCACCGAGAGAACGGCGTTCGAAATTAGTGGCCCATGGGGAGCCAATCTGGCCGGAAGATCGAACACTCCGGCCGTCTGCTTAACTCAGCGCCGGAGCCGCCGTTGGCGGATTCCCCGCTGAACTCCGCAGGGTTGCGCGCCCGAGCCCAATTCTCTCCTTGTTCGCACTCGACTTGGGACCCCATCGAAAACACCCCTGTGTCCTTTGGGGTGCCCGTCAGACACCGATTTCGAACTCTCACGGGGAGAGACCTGCAGAGAGTGGTTAACACAGCAGAAACAGGACCTCCAGAGATCGAGGTATCGTCTCTCGGGATTGAGCATTTTCCCCGCTGGGTGCGCAACCAACGTTCGGGGAGGTCGGTCAGATTGAACGCTCTGACCTGCTCCAAAAAGCAGATCGCCTGCGCTCTGCGCAGGCGGAGAGCGGCACGCCGACGACGGCGCTCTGCCGCAAGTCGGGGGTTAGTGAGGAGACCCTCTATCGCTGACAAGCGCAAGTTCCCCGGGACGGGCATCTCCGAACTCCGCCGGGTGAAGCAGCTCGAGGAGGAAAATGGTCGGCCCAGGCGCCAGGGAGAAGTCGGATAAGCGTCGTTGAATCGGCATCTCTCCCACCCCCACACAATAATGCATGTCGCTAGCAAAGAAAAACGACGCGAAGCAGCCGACCCGGCTTGATCTCGCCCGCGGCGCGACGGCGGCCGTGCCCCGCTTGAAGACGCGCGACGACCGCCCGGTGTCGCTGCAGTTCCGCGACGCGCCGACCAAGATGGTGTTCGAAGCGCTGGCCCGCCAGACCGGC
>JANXPQ010000452.1 GCA_025357235.1 Betaproteobacteria bacterium | reverse complement strand
GTTGTTCATCGATCTGGAACATGGGCCGGCTTCGGTCGAGACGGCTTACCAGATATCGGTGGCCGCGCTCGATGCCGGCATCGCGCCGATCGTGCGCGTTCCCGCCGGCGAACTGGCGCTCGGCGCCCGTTGTCTGGACGGCGGGGCGCTGGGCATCGTCATCCCGCATGTCGATACTCCTGAACAGGCGCAGGCGATGGTCGATGCGTTCCGTTTTCCGCCGCTGGGACATCGCTCGATCGGCGGCGCCTATCCGCACTTCGGTTTTGCGTCGCGCCCGGTCGACGAAGTCGTCAGCGGCCTCGACAACGCAACGCTGGTGATCGCGATGATCGAGACGCCGCGCGCGGTCGAAAACGCCGAGCGCATTGCCGCCATCCCGGGCCTGGATGGTCTTTTGATCGGCACCAACGATCTTTGCCTCGAAATGGGCATTCCCGGCCAACTGGACCATGCGCGTTTGAGAGCGGCTATCGACACCGTGCTGGGCGCGTGCAAAATGCACGGCAAGATCCCGGCGCTCGGCGGCATCTACGGCAAGGAATTGCTCACGCGGTATCTGGGTCTCGGATTTCGCATGATGCTGGCCGGCAACGATATCAGCCTGCTGTACGGTGCCGCGCAGGAACAGGCGAAGTTCGTGCGCGGACTGAGCGGAGCGCCGCGGTAATGAGTACATTGCACGCTTGGCTGACCCTGCGCGGGCAGGGTTTCTCCGAACGATTGAATGCCTGGGTGCGCGTATTCCGGTTCGCCGTTGCCGCGCTCATCGGCGTGCTGTCGCCTTCCACGTACAACAAGGCGACGCGGCTGATTGTGCAGAAGCAGATCTATTTCACAGCCTGGCAGATCCTGCCCGGCTTCGCCGCCTTCTCCGCGCTGTTCAGTTTTCTCATCATCGAAATCGTCGGTTCCACCGCGCGCAAGTACGGCTTGTACGAATATGCGCTCGAACTGATCGTGCGCATCCTGGTGCTCGAGATCCTGCCGATGGTGACCGTGCTGTTCATCGCGCTGCGCACCGGTGCCGCGATGAATACCGAGGTGGCGCTGATGAAAATCCAGAATGAGCTCGACGCCCTGCAGCGCATCGGCATCGATCCGATGCGCCTCGAGCTGCTGCCGCGCGTGGTCGGCGGCACGGTATCGGTTCTCGCGCTGACCGCGGTCAACATCGTCGTCGCGCTGTGGCTCACGCACCTGCTGATCATCGATTTCCACCCCTGGACCCTGACGCACGGCGATTACACCCGCATGATCGGCAAGGTGCTCGATATGCCGGCCCTGCTCGTGCTGTGGGCGAAGACGCTTGCCTTCGGGTTCGCCGTGACGGTGATCCCGATCTCCGAAGGCCTGAACACGCCGCAGAAACTGTTCCATGCGCCGATTGCGGTGCTGCGCGGCATGGTCCGGCTGTTTTTCTCGCTGATGGTGATCGAGGCTGCGGCGCTCGCCATCGTCTACGTCTGACTCCATGAACGACTCGAGCGCAAAACCCGCGGCAAAAAAACGGGTCGTCCTGCTGGCCGGCGATGCCGAGCGCCGGCAATTGATCGAGGAACATGCGCGAGCCATCCTGGTGTCGGAAAACCAGCCGTTGCGCGCAAACCTCTCCGTGCTCGAGAACATCACCGTCGTGCTGCAGTTCCGCACCAACACCTATATCGGTGAAGCCAATGACACCGCCTGGAATCTGCTCGCCCAGGTGGGCCATACCGACTGCGCGGAGCAGCGCGACCCCGACCTGACCTACGAGGAGCGTTTCGTCGCCAAGTTGTTGCGGGCGATCGTGTTGTCTCCACCTATAATCCTGATCGACCGGCCGGCGCAATTGCTGCCGGACACCAACTATCCCTTTTTCCTCAATAAACTGCTGCTGGCGCTCGAAGGCAGTTTCGAGCAGTGCTGGATCCTGGATTACGCATGGAACGCCCCCCTGTACAACAGCCGCGCGTAAAATACCTCGGCCTCAAAGTCGGGGCGGTGCTGACCCTGATCCCGGTCATCGCGATCGGTTTGCTGCTCTACTCGCTCTACGCGCGCGGCGTGTTCGAGCGCACCCAGGCGCTGACGCTGATCGCCGCAGATGCCGAGGGGGTCGTGGTGGGCATGCCGATCATGTTCTCCGGGTTTCCGATCGGCCAGGTTTCGAGCATGGCGCTGGACGAATTCGGCCATGTGCGCATCGAGGTGCGCATCAGGGAAAAGGATGCGCGCTGGCTGCGCATCACCAGCGTGTTCTCGCTGGAAAAGCAGATTCTCGGCGGCGCGAAAATACGCGCCGTCTCCCCGAAAATGCAGGATCCGCCGCTGCTGGCGGGCTCGGAGCGGCCCCTCGTAGCCAAAGATGCGGCGCAGGATATTCCGCAGGTCATCGCCCGCGCCAACAGCATCCTGCAGAACATGGACGAAATCATCCGTCCCGATTCGAGCTTCAACCAGACGCTGGCCAATCTGAAAGCGGTGACCGAGCGCATGGCCGGCGAGTACGGCGTGCTCGGCGGCGTGACCGGCGGTCCGGAGCAGGCTAAAAAAGTGCTCGATACCGTCGACAGCGTGAATGCGTTGCTCGCATCGCTCAAAGGCGTTACTGCGCGCGCGGACGGCGTGCTGGCCAAGACCGACGACAGGATGTTCGGCCAGGGCGGGGTGATGGATGAAGCCAAAAAATCCATGGCGCAGCTCAATACCATTCTCACCGAGGCGCGCGACAGCCTGAAGAAGGCCGATGAAGTGCTCGCGACCGCGCAGGCCACCACCACGGAAATCAAGAGCGCGGCCACCAACGTCAAGGATGCCACCACCGATCTCGGCGCGCTTCGCACCGAAGTTGATGGCAGCATCCGCAAGGTCAACGGGCTGATCGACGAAATCAACCGCAAGTGGCCGTTTGCGCGCAAGACGGAGATCAAGCTGCCGTGAGGAGCCTGATGGTTGCGGCCGGGTTGTTGCTGAGCGCCTGTGCCGGCGGGCCGATGCCGCCGGAATGGCAATCGCAGTCGCATGCGTCAATGGAAAGATTCACGCAGCAATACCTCGAAGGCGATTCGCAGGCCGCGGAGCGCAGTTTCGCGGAAGTGAAAGCGGCGGTTGCGTCCACCGGCAGGCCGGAACTGGCTGCGCGCGCGGAACTGGTGCGTTGCGCGCTCGGCACGGCGGCGCTGGATGCCGGCGCGTGCGCGCAGTTCGAATCCATGCGCGGTGACGCGACAGCGGAAGATCAGGCTTACGGTGATTTTGTCGGCGGCCACTTGCGCGAGCAGGACGTGCCCAGGCTGCCTGCGCAATATCGCGGCGTCGCAACGGCGCGCGACGAAGCCGTGCGTAACAAGGCCACGCAACAGATCGAAGATCCGGTTTCGCGGCTGGTTGCCGCGGGCGTCCTCTTCCGGCTTGCACGGTTGTCGCCCGAAGGCCTCGCCGCCGCGATCGACACGGCATCGGCGCAGGGTTATCGGCGGCCGCTGCTGGCCTACCTCAACGTGCAGGCGAAGCGGGCCGAGTCGGCCGGAGATGCCGTGGCGGCGCAGGCGATCCAGAAGCGCATCGACCTGGTTTATCAGTCCCTGCCGAAGACGAAGTGACGCAGGTGCCAGGGCTACCGTGACAGCGCAATCGTTCCGCATGGCGCTTCTGCAGGAATGAATTTCGGCGGATTCTCCATCGGCTGGTCGTTCTGCGGCTACCTTGCGGTCGTCATCGCAATCGCCGCCCTCCTGCATCGGCTGCGCGGCACGCCTCGCTTCTTCAGCCTGGTTTCCCTTCCCGGCACGATCGGACACGAAGTGCTGCATTTCCTGGTCGGCACGCTTGCCCTGGCCCGGCCGGTGAAGGTTTCCCTGCTCCCAAAATTCCATCGCGACGGATCGGCCACGCTGGGTTATGTCATGTTCGCCAACATCCGCTGGTACAACGCGCTCTGGGTGGGTTTCGCGCCATTGCTCGCGCTGCCGGGGGCCTTGTGGCTGGTGTACTTCAGGTCCGTTCAGATCCCGCCATTGTCGCCGTGGGAGCTTGCCTGGGGCTATGTGGCGGCGAGCCTCGCCTATTCGTGCCTGCCTTCGAAAGCCGACGTCGATATCGTTTTGTCGAAGCCGGCCGGATTGGTCGTCTACGCGGGCATCGCGGCGATGTCGTGCTGCGTATGGCTCAAGATGACTGCGTAGCTACATCCTCATTCACTTCTCACCGCAGAGGCGCAAAGGCGCAGAGGAAACGCAAAGGAAGGCAATACAGAATGAACGTGAAGATCCGAACGTCGGGGGCCAATTGTGAGTTTCGTCCCAACGCAAGCAACGTTATCTCGAACTTGTCCTGAAAAGTATTCCTGGTTTCCTTTGCGTTTCCTCTGCGCCTCTGCGGTGAGAATTTGGAACTGAAGAAATGATGAAGGATCGTCGCCAAAGGGCGACACAATTCATTTGAACCAGATGGCGATGCGCGGGACTAAACGAATGTCGTGGCCAATACGACTTCGGCGTTCGCGGCATGTGGTTCAGGTCGGTCTGCCGCAATGGCCGCGAATCCTGATGACAGACAAAGGTCCAAAAGGAGAGAGACGATGAGCAAGCTACTTACGATGTTGTCCGCCGGCGCCCTGGCATTGACGCTGGGCGGATTCGCCGCTGCCGCAGACAAGGATCAGCAATCCCCTGATCCGGCCGCGGGCGGCGCAATCGCCTCGCCGCGCGACCAGGAATATCTGGCGGCGCTGAAGAAGTGCGAGCCGATGACCGGCGCGGACAAGAGCAAGTGCATGGATGCGGCGAAGAAGAAATACGGCCAGATGTAGCCGCCGCATTTGCAACTAAATACGGGCGCCGCAGGCGCCCGTATTTATCCTGAAGTCCGCAGCCTTTCGGTTTTTTCGACCGTCACGACCGTCACGGCCCTTACGGCCTTTCCATTTTGCAGGTCGTGGGCAACACCGTATCGGCTGATTCGATGCGCAGGTCCGTCTTCCACCCGTAGCCGCTGCCCTCGGCGTCAATCTTGACATCCTTGCCGCCGGCCTTGGTAAAGGTGGCAATGTAGATTGGCTGCATGATCTGATGATCGTCGGCACGCATCCAGACTTCGCCGGTGTCGCTCTGGTATTTCATGCCTTC
>JANXPQ010000423.1 GCA_025357235.1 Betaproteobacteria bacterium | reverse complement strand
CCCCGTCGGAAAAGACCACTCCAAATCCGAACGTGGCGCCGCGAGGATTCTGCTCGATGACGATCACCTCATCCCGTGGGCGTCGCCGCTTCAGGAGGTGGCTGAGAAACAGGCCGGCCGGGCCGGCACCGATGATCGCCGTGCGCATGGCGCAATAGGATAGCCGACCATTGCGCGTGCAGGGGAAAGCCGTTACCGGATCCTATGACGTCGAGGCAGGAATGTAACTGGCCCCGGCGGCTTCTTTAACCTTGACGACTTCTCCGGTCGTATCAAAGGTGAACCGAGGTCGGACCACCGCAACGTCATCTCCTTCGCTTTTGAAGAATCGTCGCGCGGCCACCCTCAATCCAGCATGGGCCAATCGCCCGGCTGCAGCGTTTCCCGATAGGCGTGCCATGTCGCATAGGCCAGCCACGGCATGATGACGACGAGGCCGACGAAGGCCGTCGCGAAGCCCACGGCAGTCAGTACGGCGATCAGGACCGCCCAGAGCAACATCGCCGGCTTGTTGCGCAGCACGGCGTTGATGCTGGAAATGCAGGCGGTGATCATGTCCACGTCGCGGTCGGCAATCATCGGTAACGACACGGCCGCGGTCGCGAAGGTCAGCGCAGCGAAGACCGTCCCCATGGCCGAACCATATGCGAGGTACTCGAACAGCATGGCGGTATCGTTCGCGTCCACCGGAAAGAAGGCGCTGAGCATCATCCCGGCGCGCGACCACACCAGCAGGATCACGAGTTGCGCCAGCGCAAATATGCCGGCCTGGCCGGCGACCCGGCGCGCGAGCACGAAGGACTGTCGCAACGAGGGCGTGCGCCCGGCGCCGAGTTCCCTGCTCACGCAGTACAGTCCCACGGCGATCAGCGGGGCCACGAATACGAAGCCGGACAGCAAGGCTGCCAGCAAGGCAAACCTGCCGAGCGACCACGCCAGCGCCGATACCGCCACGCTGACCAGCATGATGACAATGCCGAAGACCAGCGACAGGCGCGGCGCGCGCATGAAATCCTGCCAGCCGAGTCGCAGCCAGCGCCAAGGGGCGTCCAGCGACAGTTGGGCGCAGGGAACGACGAAGGGGCGCTCTTCCGGTGGTTGCGTTTGCGGCTTTTCGACCATCGGCTCTCTCACTGAAATCGGCTGGATAGTGACGTGACTTTATCGTACACCAACGGCCGCAACGAACAAAAAGCGAACAAAAATGGGACAGATTTATTTTCCTTGGTGGCAGGTGTAGGCTTTCGTCATAACGCCTCGAACTGACGGGAGGGTCGCCATGCCCCGGATCGGAAGGAGATGCGATGCAATCGGAAATCAGGATCAATCCGCAAGCGCGGCTCATTGAACTCGAAGACGGCCAAATCCGGGTCTTATATGACGGCATTCAATACGCCAGGGATCAGTTGGTGCCCTTCCACATTTTTGGCGTAGACAGCAATCCCACCAGGCACTCAACCGCGGGCGCCTTTGTGACCACCTTCATGTACGCCAAATTCGGAATAGATGAAACCGCCTGGCCAGCGCTTGCTCGCCAGTTTGTCAATTCGCCCTGATCGTAAATAGGAACAGGCCGCGGTTTCTTGTCGCCTTACGTTGCGGACCGTCGCGGTCTGCCTGGAGATCCGCGATTTGACCGCCGACCGGGAACAAATGGGGTCAGGCTGACCCTATTTATTTCTGTTTTCGTCCTCCCGTATGTCATCTGTAATGGTCCAGATTGTAAATTGAAAAGACTTTCCAGGTAAAAATCGACTCTGTTCCTATTAACTCTTTCTCTGATCGGAAAACGTGGTCTGCCCTCTATTACGGAGGAGATAAACAGATTTCAATCCAATAGAAAAACGGCGGAGGCGGAAATTTGCCGTTTGCAACCCAAAAGAAGCACTACTTCAATACGATTTTGAGTCCGCATTTTGTGGGTCGTCTGTTTCTGTGCTTCCTTGTTTCTAATGCGGTAGCGGTAACGAATCAGGGATAAATAAAAAGAGGGGAAATTTCATGTATACGATCACGCCGTTAAGAAGTACCCAGTATCCCAATATGAGTTCCGCTGAGACACAAGGCTACGGCTTAAGTGCGCGCGGAGACGCGGCAGGTGTGAGCTTTCCACAAATTCAGACTTCACCGAATGTCGATCCGATTACTCGCGAGATCGGCGAGTCCTGGCGATTTGGCAAACCAAATGGCAATTTCGTTTTATTTCTTGAACCCGATAGCTACCTCTATTCCGTCAATTCCAATGGTCATGCGGTAGGTGCAATGAACACGCACAACTCGACGACGCAGAATCCGATCATTGCGTACAACGGTGCGATAGACGATCTCACACCGTACGTTGGAAATGGCGCCGTCGCGTCCCATATAAATGATAGGGGTCAAATCGTCGGATGGGGATGGAACCGCCCTGAGTCATTCGTTTACGACGAATCGTCGCAACTCGTAGATTGGATAAGCCCTCTACCAGGAAAGAGTCGGTCCGTCGCGACAGCAATTAATAATGCCGGTCAAGTCGTTGGTAGAAGTGATCAAAATGGATTTCTCTACCAAGCTGGAGTTCTTAAGGATCTTGGTCCAACTTCATTCGTGACCAGTATCAACGATTTTGGAATTGCCTGTGGCTCCATTGGAAAAGCTTTTCCAAGCAATTTTGTAGCGGCAATATGCGATACCAGCCAAGATTCTCCCGAATGGACCCCAATTTCGCCCCCGTCCGATTTCGACGGTAGTCACGCGGAAGGCATGAACAATCTTGGCGATGTTGTCG
>JANXPQ010000417.1 GCA_025357235.1 Betaproteobacteria bacterium | reverse complement strand
ACTGGCCATCACGGCCTGCATGCGAAAACTGCTCACCATTCTGAACTGTATGCTGCGCACCAATACGACGTGGAACCCCGTACTGCTTTCTCACATTTGACACGGTTGCTCTTTCCTCTCGCCTGTCCTATTAGAGCATCTCTAACGGGACAGGCGCTTTCGGCGGCGGGAACAGCCGGTCGAGTTCCGCAAGCTGGTCTGCGGACAACTCGTAGTCCAGCGCGCCGAGGTTCTCCTTGACGCGATCGCGGCGCCCCGTTTTCGGAATGGTAATGATGTCGCCCTTTGCCATCAGCCATGCCAGGGCGGCCTGTGCCGGCGTCATGCCGTGGCACTTCGTGAAATCGACGAGCTTCGGATTGCGCAACAAGCGCGATTGTTCGATCGGAGAATACGCCATGACCGGAATGCGCTTGCCGCGCAGCCACGGCAGCAAATCCCACTCGATTCCGCGCCGTGTCAGGTTGTAGAGCAACTGGTTCGTCGCCACGGCTTCGCCTCCGGGCAGCGAGAATAATTCCTGCATGTCGTCGAGATCCATGTTGCTGACGCCGTAATAGCGAATCTTGCCGGCCTTCTGCAACGCCAGGAAACCTTCGAGGGTTTCGCCGAACGGAAGGTTTCCGCGCCAGTGGAGCAGATACAGATCGATGCAATCGGTGCGCAGGCGCTTGAGACTGCGTTCGCAGGCGGCTATGGTTCCCTTGCGCGAGGCGTTGTGCGGATAGACCTTGCTCACGAGGAAAGCCTGGTCGCGTCGGCCGGCGATGGCCTCGCCGATGAGTTCTTCGGCTTTGCCTTCGCCATACATCTCGGCCGTGTCTATCAGCTTCAGGCCCAGGTCCAGGCCGAGTTGCAGCGTGGATATCTCTTCCGCACGGGTTTCGCGCTTGTCGCCCATGTACCAGGTGCCCTGGCCGAGCGCCGGCAGTTTTTCCCCGGACGGCAGCGTAACGAACTTCATTGTTTTGCGCCCCCAGATAATGGCGGAAAGCCTCGACCGAAGCTCACCGGATTGCTTAACGCTCCATCCGCGCGGCGAGTTTACCCAAGGTTTTCCGTGAGTCTCATGATGATATCGGCGTACCAGGCGCAATTCAGGTTCAGCCTTTCGTCTTCCGCGACATCGCGGTTGTCCACGTCCATCCGCGACGTGTGGACCCCGAGCAGCAGCCACGACAGGTCTTCGCGGCCGGATTGCCGCGAAGCGGCCCGGGCGACCACCGGCGCTCCGCTCGCGCCGCGATGCATCCGCGCATCCGTCAGAAAATAGCCCTCGCCCTGAAAGCGCAAGCCGAAAGAAGTGGCGATGATCGCTTGCCGCGCCACCGGCAGGTGATGCAACGAATCCTGGAATCCCAGCGGGAAGCCGACGATGAGGATCGAGGTTCCGACTTCGATTTCGTCGAACTGCCTGACCAGGTGATCGGGCGTGAACGCCTTCAGCGAAAGCGTCGCTGGCAGCGCCGACCGGTCCAGTTCCACGACGGCGACATCGACTTCGCCGGCCGAATCGGCGCCCTCGCGCCATACCGCTTTTCCGGAACGGAAAAGCGGAATCATGAATCTTGTCACCTGGACGGCGTTGGCCTCGTCCACATGCAGCTCTATGAGGAGGCTGTCCGGATGATGGCCGCTCGCTTCGTCCTTCAACACGTGCCGCGCGGTCACCAGGTATAGGCGGCCGTCGCGTTCGAAGAAGAAGCCGGTGGCATTGGTTTTCTCTTTTTTGTTCAGTACGGTCGTGACGCGGGTCACGGCCAGCAACAACGACTCGATCAAACTTTCCCCCCCGCAATGGCGCCGACGTTCCCGGCGCGCGCGTGCATGTTGAAAGTGCCCCCGGCTCATGCCGGACTTGGCGAGCCTAGACAATATACGGTCTGAATGGCGCGAGGTCGACATCGCGTACCCGCAGGCGGATCGGAATTCCCGTCAGCGGGCTTCGCGCCTTCCCTGCGACGCCCGCTTGCCGGGATAGGCTCCTAAGGCCTCTGCGTTTTGCGGGCGGGCCCGGGATTCCCGTTGTCGCTGCCCGATGCGCGTGATACGTTGCCTGCGTCCGACTTTGCGGGATAGGCGAGCGCTCATGCAGTTTCGACCTGGGATCAAATGGCCGTTGGCCGCGATGGCGGCGGTATGCATCGTATCGGGCATCTACTATGCCGACCTGTTGAGATCGGCCTTCCTGCGCAACCCGATCCCCCCGTCGGCCGAGTCTATCGCCAGGGGAAGGCAGCTTTTCGAGAAGGATTGCGCCGTGTGTCACGGCGCACGGGGGCGAGGTGATGGCGCGGCGGCGGCAGCGCTGCCGCAACGGCCCGACGATCTGAGCAGGATTGCGCC
Source organism: Betaproteobacteria bacterium (assembly GCA_025357235.1). GTDB lineage: Bacteria > Pseudomonadota > Gammaproteobacteria > Burkholderiales > JACQAP01 > JACQAP01. The sequence continues at coordinate 7,435 of JANXPQ010000417.1, read as the reverse complement.
GCCGCCGATATTTCCGGACGGCGTGGTGGCCTACCGCATCATCAACGGCGTGAAGATGATGCCTGCCTTTAAATCGACGTTGAGCGAAAACGAAATCTGGGATTTGCTGAATTTCATCAGGTCACTGGCGGCGAAGCCGCCGTGACCGGTGATTGGTAACTGGTGAAATGCGTCTTAAGCTCTTTGCCAATCACCAATCACAGTTCTTCGTCCGACCCTTCAGGGTCGGACAAAGAACGACCCGGTCTGCTCGCCGTCGCGGCTCAGCGATTCCACGCGCGCGGTCGTGAAGGCATCCAGATCTTCGCTCTGGATGCCGAGAAAAATCGGCTCGGCATTTTCGCGGTGGATGTTGATCTTTGCGTTGTAGACGGTCCGCGTCTTGCCGTGCTTGTCGACGATGTGATAACGATTGACCAGGTAGCGTCCGCCGCCCTGGCTTTTCCCCGTGAGATAGCAGCGGATGTTGTCGATGCACCCGCCCGAGATGTTCAAGCCGTGCAATTGATCGAGGGTCGCGGCGGTGTTCTCCACGAAATCCAGGGTGTCGTAGCGGATTTTGCGCCGCGTCTTTTCGTCGGTCAGCTCGATGCGGAAGTCGCCGAGCAGGATCTGGCCGGGCAGCGCGCGCTCGATCATGCGCGACAAGTCGATGGTGACCTGGCCGACGATGTAACTGAAGGTGGTCGGGTTCAGGCCCTCGACCTGGTGGAACTCATAATGTTCGCCGATGTGAAACGCGGCGCGCAGTTTCGGCACCCAGGAACTGCGCGCCTTGCGTTGGGCGACCGCATTGTCGGCCAGCACCATCATCATCAGCTTGTACAACTCGATGTTCGCCTCGGGCGTCGTCGCCCGGTTCCATATGTAGAAGCCGTCTCCGGTGGTGGTCCGGGCGAAATTGATCTTGATATCCTTCTGCATGAGCTGCCCGTAAGCGGAATTCACCGAGTAGGCGAGGCTGTTGAGCATGGCCATCTGGTCAAGCGGCGATCGCAGCGTGAACTCCACGGCATCGAGCAGCACCACGGCCCGGCCGCGTACCAGGGATACGCTGTAACGGCGGACCAGGCTGCTGATCAGCTCGATATCCAGATCGTATTCGATGCGGAAATTCACATTGATGATTTCCGGACGGGCATCGAAGACGCTGCATACCCGCTCGAACATCTCCGGGACCAGGAACTTCGGTCCGGACAGCACGCTGCTGATGAATTTCACGGTGTCCGTCATGCCTTCCCGGTGCGGCGTGTCGGCATGAATGGCTTCGGGAATGGCATAGTGACGGATCGAAAGGAAGCGCACTTCCGAGCCCTTGAAGGTCCAGGCGATGATGACGTTGTCGCCAAGGTTCCAGAGCGTATAGAGCGCGTCGTCGAGCCTGGAGATTTCCTCGCGCGCCTGCGGCGCCAGACCCTGGGCGCTGTTTTCGTTGGCTGCGAAAGCGTTGAACCAGCTACCGCGTTTCATGGATGCCTTCCCGACATGCTGTTGCGACTACCGTGCAGTATGTCATTTCGATCTAAGTACCACATATCGGTCAAGTTGCGGCAGCCTGAAATCGATATAACGCAATCGCGGGGGCTTTGTTTCCTCTACGCCGATATGCGTATGGCGGCCGGTCCGGGCGCCGGCTAACCTGTTTCCATCGTCCCCACTCAAGCGCACAGACGTATGGCCGACATTCCGATGTATCACCAGGGTTCACGGCAATTGCAGGATCGCTATGCAACGCGCAGGCTGGCCGACCGGCTGGCCGAAGTGCTCGCGCGCGCTGCCTTTAGCGACGACGACCGCGCGTTTATCGAAAGCCGCCCCCTGTTTTTCCTGGCCACCGCCGACGCCGATGGCCGGCCGGATTGCTCGTACAAGGGTGGCCTGCCGGGATTCGTTCGAGTGGCGGAGCCCGATACGCTGGCCTTTCCCGATTACGACGGCAATGGCATGTTCAAGAGCCTGGGCAACGTGCTCGCCAATCCGAATGTCGGAATGCTGTTCATCGATTTCGAGAGCCCGCGGCGGTTGCGCGTGAACGGCCGGGCGAGCATCAGCGGGGACGATCCGCTGCTGACGCAGTTTGAAGGTGCAAAGTTGATCGTACGCGTGCAGGCGGAAGCTATTTTTCCGAACTGTCCGCGCTACATCCACAAGATGCAGATCGTGGAGCAGTCGGTGTACGTGCCGCAAAAGGGATACGCGCCGCCGGTACCGGGATGGAAAAAACAGCCGGTGTTCCGCGACGTCCTGCCGCCGGGCGATTCAGCGCGAGCCGACGTTTAAAAAACAGGCGCTGGCTGGCGCCTGTGATGTTGGGGCAGGAACAGTCGGGCTGTTCCCTCGTCGCGACCGTTACATCGCTACGGAATCATTCAATTTTCGTACTTGAACGACAACAGCACCCGCGTGCGGAACGCGACGGCTTTGCCCTTGTCGACCTTCATGTCCATTTTCACCACCTCCGCGATGCGCAGGTCGCGCAGGGACTTTGCCGCCGCTCCTACCGCGTTCATCGCTGCATCTTCCCAGGACTTTGTGCTGGTGCCGATCACTTCGACAATCTTGTAGATCGGTTCTGCCGTTGATTTCTTGGCCACGAAACTCTCCCCCGCCGGAAAAGGCGCTTGATGGACATGGACTACGACCCAATCCATCCTACACCCGAACCGGCCGGCCTTTCCATCCCGGGGCCGGCCGGCGCGATTACTTCGCCGCACTAAACTCGGCGTATCATGTCCAACTTATCGTAGTAGCCCCCTGAACGATCGTCTGCATCCGCGTCGAGCGTCTGGCTGCTGTCACATTTACCCAAACCTCGGCCCATGAATGAATATCCGACTCAATCCGAACTCCTCAGCTGCCTGACGAACATTGCCAATGTCGCCGGCGACACCACCAACGTGCCGTTTCGCGTGGATGTCATTCCCCTTCACGGCAAGCCACCGATGTATTCGGTGATGATCAAGTCCCCCGCGAAAGACCTGCTGCGCCGGCAGATCGGCCAGATCCTGTCCCGGCCTTTCGCCTTGGGCGCGACCTCCTTCATGCTCACCGGCAGCGAGGCGATGTCGCTGGTCGGACGCAGCCAGAGCAAGTAAATTGCGTGACGGCGGGCGCGGGATTGCCCTGCGCAGAATGAACAACGGGCACCTTCGGGTGCCCGTCTTGTCTTGACCCGCCGCAACGAAAAGCGGCGCAAACTTGCGGACCCGGCCGGAAGGAGCGGGTTTACGAAGCCTGGCGCAGGGTATCGGCCCCGACACCGTGGCGGGAAAGGAACGCAGCCGCCCCGTCCTCGCCCATGTAGCGGGCCAGGACGCGTGGATCGGATGCGCGCAGATCGACCATGATCAGTCCGTCGAGGGCGTCGTTGAACTGCTTGTCGGCGCTGAACGCCAGCAGCCGGCCGCCAAGCTTCAGGTATTGCTTGAGCAGGATCGGCACGCCCTTGCTGTCGCGCTCGATCTGTTTGACCATCCGCGATACGTCCTCGATGTCGTTGAGTGCAGCGAACTCGGCCTGGTCGTAGGCCGCCGCCGCGCCGCTGCGGAACGGCCGCCGTGGTTTCACATGGCGCGCGAGGTTCTCTTCGATGTTGTTCGCGCACAGGAAATCGACGATCAGCCGGCGCGATGCCGGCTCATACTCGTTGCTGATGCTCACCGCCCCGAACAGCATCGCATACTGGGGGTGCTGCACGATGAACTGACCGATGCCGCGCCATAGCAGCATGAGCGGCGCATAGCTGCGCTGGTACTCCGCGCGCACGAACGACCGGCCGAGTTCGATCGCCGGGTTCATCGTCTCAAGCACGCGGTCTCCGTACCTGAACAGGGACTGCGTGTACAGGCCGTGCTTGCCGTAGCGGGCAACGATTTCGTCCGCAAGTCCCATGCGATAGGCACCCACGATGGCGCCGGCCTTTGTGTCCCACACGAACAGGTGCAGATAGCGGGCATCGAAATGATCGACGTCCGATGCCTTGCCCGTGCCTTCTCCCGCTGCGCGGAAGGTCAGCTCGCGCAGCCGGCCGATTTCCTGCAGGCTCCAGGGAAACTGTTCGGCGCGCGCGCAGTGCACCGAAAATTGCCCGCTGGTAACGAGATGCTGGTCCGCAGGCAACGCCTCGACTTCGGCCTTGAGCAACGTGTCTGGAATTGCAGGCCCGATTTCCGCCATGCCGGTTGCCGGCACCGGATCGGCGAAAAAGCGGCCCGGCCCGAAACCGAAAAGTGCATTCCTGACGTGTTCTTCGAAGAGTTGCGTCAGGCGGTAAAGCGGATGAAAGGAGATGAGGCGATCCGGAAAACTAATCGGGCTGGAGCGTTTGTGCAGCATCAATGCGCCCTCGTTCGGTTATGCGATGCGCGGGCGGAATGCGCGCCTGCGCCACCGCTGCGGATGAGACTAGATTCGGGCCTTTACGGGGTCGTGAATGCGGTGTTGCATAATTGTTTCCGTGCGCATTGCAGTGGTGCGCATGTCCAGCGGCACGGCAGGCAGCCCCGCCGCTCCAGTGGTGAATTCCGCAGCTGCCGCAGGCAGGAGCGGCAGATTGCGCACCGACGGCAGGTTGGGTTCGACCGGCAGATTGCGCTCGGCATAGTCGCGCATCGACAACCCGATGATCCAGTCGGAGATGACCAGCGGAAGGCGCGCGGGCGAGAATATGGGTAGCGTGCGCAGGAAGTGCGCGATGCGCACCGGGCCGCCGGGCAGGATGCCCTTGAAGATCAGCCGCGTAAGGATGCCGGCCCGATCCGCGGCGGAATAGCCGCTGCGATAGCTGGGCGCGCGCAGGTAGCGGACCTTGTTGCGGATGCGGCGCGCGATCTCGGCGTCGGTGAGCAGGCGGGCGTAAAGTGCGCGGTAACCCTGCGTCATCGCGTCGAGCGTCATGTTCTTCGGCACGACGTTGGTCCTGCCGCGGGTATTTTCGGCCGAGTCCTCGGTTTCGTCGAGGCGGCCTTCCTTTTGCAGACGCTCGTAGAGCGGCGTGCGCGGCATCGCGGTCAGCATGCCGATCATGGCGGACTGGATGCCGGAGTCGGTGATGAACTGGTACTGCGTCTCGAAGGTCTTCATCGTGTCGTTGTCGAAGCCGATGATGAAGCCGGCGAGCACGTCGATGTCGTGGGCGTAGATGCGCCGGATCGAGGTGAGGGTGTCTTCGGCGAGGTTCTGCGTCTTCAGCGTCTCCTTCAGGCTCTCCGGGTCGGTCGATTCGATGCCGATGAACACCCAGCCGAAATTGGCTTCGCGGAACAACTCGAGCAGTTCGCGGTTCTGCGCGAGGTTGAGCGAGGCTTCGGTGCCGAAGCTGAAGTCGTAGTCGTGCTCTTTTTGGTACTTCGCAAGGAAGCGCAGCAGGGACTTGGCCTGGGGAACGTTGCCGATCAGGTTGTCGTCGACGAAGAACACGCTGCGCATGCCGGCGGCGCGCAAGGCGTCCAGCTCGCGCCCGATCTGCTCGTGGCTCTTCACGCGCGGCTTGCGCCCGAACATCACGATGATGTCGCAGAATTCGCAGCGGAACGGGCAGCCGCGCGAATACTGCAGCGTGGCGTTCGAATAGCGGTCGAGCTGGAGCAGGTCGAAACGCGGCGTCGGCGAATCGGTGAGCGCCACCGTCCCGGTCTCGTGATAAAGCGGCTTGGGCTCGCCGCACAGGAAGTCGACGCAGAACTCCTTCCAGATATACTCCGCCTCGCCGGCCACCACGGTATCGGCCAGGGGCGCGTACTTTTCGTTGCAAAGCGAGGTATAGCTGCCGCCGGCGACGGTGAAATAGCCGCGGCTGCGGTAATGCGCGAGCAACTCGCGCTGGCGCTGGAACTGCACGCCCATGCCGCACACGCCGACGATGTCGGCGTCGGGATCGAGCGGGACGGCCTCCACGTTCTCGTCGATGATGCGCACGTCCCAGTCGGCCGGGCACAAGGCGGCCAGCGTTGCCAGCCCCAGTGGCGGGCAGGTCGTGCGCTTGCGGGGGAGAATTTCGTCGATCGCCCAGGTAAAGCTCCAGAAGCTCTCCGGGAATTTCGGGTTGATCAAGAGCAGGCGCATGGGGCGGGGCCTTTCGGGTTGCCGATGTTCCGCCAACATCCTACAGACGCGGCGTTGCGTGCGTGTGACAGGGGTTCTTCCCGGGAGTTCCGCCTTCAAGGGTAAAACGATCCCCTGACCTATGCGAACGTAATTGTACCTCCCGCGCCCGGCGCTACAATGGCCTATCCTTGCGCGGAGCAGCCTGCATGCAGACCCGAATCGGAAAATACCTTCTCAGGAAGAAGCTCGGCGCCGGCGCCAGCGGCAGCGTCTACCTTGCGCTCGACGAGTTTTCCGGACGGGAAGTTGCGCTCAAATTCTACGAGGTCGGCAAGTCGGCGGATGTGTCGAATTTCGCGCGCTCGCAATTCCTGACCGAAGCGGCACTGGCGGGGCGGCTGTGGCATCCGCACATCGCATTGATCATGGACGCCTGCTCGGACGACACCATGAGTTACATAGTCACCGAATTCGTTCCCGGCGGCAGCCTTTCGCAATTCACCGGCCCGCGCGGCCTGCTTCCGGTCTCCGAAGTGGTGGAAATCGGTTTCAAGTGTTCCGGCGCGCTCGACTACGCGTTTCGCAACAATGTCATCCATCGCGACATCAAGCCCGCCAACATCCTGCGCGCGGCGGACACGCAGATAAAGATTTCCGACTTTGGCGTGGCCTTCATCCGCAACGCGGCCCATACGCAGATCATGGATGCCGGGTCGCCCTACTATGCCTCGCCCGAACAGGCGACCGGTGCGGAGTTGTCCCATCAAAGCGACATGTTTTCGCTCGGCGTCGTGCTCTACGAGATGCTGGCGGGAAGACGCCCGTTTACCGGGGAGAGCAGCGGCCAGGTCCTGCATAAACTTGTGATGGTCGATCCCGAGCCGCTCGCGCGGGTGCGGCCCGATCTGCCCGGCGCCCTGGGTGAAATCGTCATGCGCGCGTTGCAGAAGACACCCGGCGACCGCTACGAAAACTGGGCCGAGTTCGCGCTCGACCTTGCCAAGGCGGGGCGGCTGAGCCACTACGACAAGACCATCCCCGACAGCGAAAAATTCACCGCGCTCAAGAGCCGTCCGATGCTCACCGAACTCGACGATGCGGAGATCTGGGAATTCGCCGCAGCCGGTACCTGGTCCAGGCTGCCGTCTTACACGACGGTGGTGCGCGAAGGGGAACCGGGAGACAGCCTCTTTCTGCTGGCGAGCGGCGAAGCCAAGGTCACGCTGCAGGGACGGCTGCTCAACGTGCTCGCGGCGGGAGAGTGGTTCGGCGAGCAGCCTTTCATCCACGGCCATCCCATGCCACGCCAGGCAACGGTCGAAACCACCGTCGACTCGGTGCTCGTCGAGTTCCCGCGGGAAAAACTCGAGGCGCTCGGCGAGCGCTGCCA
>JANXPQ010000409.1 GCA_025357235.1 Betaproteobacteria bacterium | reverse complement strand
CCATGGTGCAGAGGTGGGATGGCCACAACGCGGTTGGTTTTTTCCTCACCGCCGGCTTCCTCGGCATGATGTATTACTTCATCCCCAAGCAGGCCGGGCGCCCCGTGTACTCATACCGGCTGTCGGTGGTGCATTTCTGGGCGCTGATTTTCACCTACATGTGGGCCGGCCCCCACCATCTGCACTACACCGCGCTGCCCGACTGGACGCAATCGCTCGGCATGGTGTTTTCGCTGATCCTGCTGGCGCCGTCCTGGGGCGGCATGATCAACGGCATCATGACGCTGTCGGGCGCATGGCACAAACTTCGCACCGATCCGATCCTCAAGTTCCTGATCACCTCGCTTTCCTTCTACGGCATGTCGACTTTTGAAGGGCCGATGATGTCGATCAAGACGGTCAACTCCCTGTCCCACTATACCGACTGGACCATCGGGCACGTGCACTCCGGCGCGCTGGGTTGGGTGGCGATGATCTCGGTGGGCAGCCTCTACTACATGATCCCGCGCCTGTACGGGCGCATCGAGATGTACAGCATGCGGCTGGTGACGCTGCACTTCTGGATCGCGACCATCGGCGTGGTCTTGTACATCGCGGCGATGTGGATCGCGGGCGTGATGCAGGGCCTGATGTGGCGCGCGGTGAACGTCGACGGCACGCTGACTTACACCTTCGTCGAAGGCGTCAAGGCAACCTATCCGTTCTACGCCATCCGCCTGCTGGGAGGGCTCATGTTCCTCAGCGGCATGTTCATCATGGCCTACAACACGTGGAAGACGGTGCACGGCGCCGAAGCGGTGAACGCGCCGATTCTGGCTCCCGCCGGCGCCCACGCCTGATTTTTACAGGGGAAAACAAACATGGCTACGCAACCTGCATCCGGCCACGAGTTCATCGAGAAGAATGTGACCTGGCTGATCGTCCTGGTCATTCTCGTGGTGAGCGTCGGCGGCCTGGTCGAAATCGTCCCGCTGTTCTTCCAGCGCTCCACCACGGAACCCGTGGCCGGGATGAAACCGTACACGGCGTTGCAACTGACCGGGCGCGACATCTATATCCGCGAAGGCTGCAACAACTGCCACAGCCAGATGATCCGCCCGCTGCGCGCGGAGACCGAGCGCTATGGCCACTACTCGGTGGCGGGTGAGTCGGTCTATGACCATCCGTTCCTGTGGGGCAGCAAGCGCACCGGGCCGGATCTCGCGCGAGTCGGCGGCCGTTACAGCGACGACTGGCACCGCCAGCATCTGAATCAACCGCGCGACCTGGTGCCCGAGTCGAACATGCCCGCTTATACCTGGTTGGCGCAGGCTCCTGCGGATGCGGAACTGATCGAGACGAAGATGAAGGTGATGCGCATCGTCGGCGTCCCGTACACGGACGAGGACATCGCCAAGTCGCGCGAAGAGCTCAAGGACAAGACCGAAGCCGATGCGCTCATCGCCTATCTGCAAGGCCTCGGCATCGCATTGAAAGGAGTGAAGTGATCATGGATCCGGTGACCACATTGCGCATCGGCGTGACCATCCTGATGTTCGTGATTTTTATCGGCATCGTGTGGTGGGCCTATGGCGGAAGGCGCAGCTCGCGTTTCCACGTTGCCGCGCACAGCGTGCTGCAGGACGATGACTCGCCCGGTTCGGTGCGTGGCGACGGGGGGGCAAAGTGAGCGACTTCAACAGCGACTTCTGGCCTGTCTACATCTCGGCCATTACCGTGATCAGCATTCTGGCGTGCATCGTGTTGCTGTGGACACTTTCCACCAAGCGGGTCGCAACGGGAGGCAAGGCCGGCGTGACCGGACACGTGTGGGACGAAGATCTCGAGGAGTACAACAATCCGCTGCCGCGCTGGTGGATCTGGCTGTTCTACATCACCATCGTGTTTGCCGTGATCTACCTGGCGCTTTATCCCGGATTGGGCCGCTATCCGGGCTTGCTCAAGTGGAGTTCGCGCGGCCAGTACGAAGCCGAACAGGCCAAGGCCAGGGAAACGTACCAGCCGATCTATGCGAAGTATGCGGCGATGTCCATTCCCGACGTCGCCCGTGATCCGCAGGCGCGCGAAATGGGCCAGCGTCTGTTTCTCAACTATTGTGCGCAGTGCCATGCATCGGACGCGCGCGGCGGCAAGGGATTTCCCGATCTCACGGACAAGGACTGGCTCTACGGCGGGGATCCGGAAACGATCGTCGCCACCATTACCAAGGGCCGCAGCGGCATGATGCCGGCCTGGGGGAAAATCCTGGGTGACGAAGCCACGCGCAACCTGGCGGACTACGTGATAGCGCTGTCGGGCGGTGCGCACGACGAGTTGCGCGCGGCGTACGGCAAGGAATTGTTCGCCGCCAACTGCGTCGCCTGCCACGGGCCCGAGGGAAAGGGGAATCCGGCGCTCGGTGCCCCGAACCTGACCGACAAGACCTGGCTTTACGGCGGGAGCAGCACGGCGCTCGTCGAGACCATCGGCAAGGGCCGCAACGGCGTGATGCCGGCCTGGGGCGAATTCCTCGGCGACGAAAAGATCCATCTGCTGGCGGCTTATGTGTGGGGACTGTCCAATGCCCGTTGACGGGCGACGCAGCACCGGCGGCTGGCGTAACAGCGCGCAGCGCTACGGTTCGCTATCCATCGCGCTGCACTGGCTGATGCTGTTGCTGATCGCCGCGGTCTACGCCTGCATCGAACTGCGCGAGTTGTTTCCGAAGGGAAGCGATCCGCGCGAAGCGCTCAAGACCTGGCATTTCATGCTGGGCCTGTCGGTTTTTGCGCTTGCCTGGCTGCGCCTGGCAGTACACCTGTCCGGCCCGGTTCCGGGCATCGCGCCGGAACCGTCGCGCTGGGTGAAGTTATCGGCCAAGCTCATGCACGTCGCGCTCTATGTGCTGATGATCGGCCTGCCGCTGGGCGGGTGGCTGATTCTGAGCGCCTCGGGAAAACCGGTCCCGTTCTTCGGGCTGCAACTGCCGGCGCTCGTGGGCGAGAACAAGGACCTGGCGGACCTGTTCAAGGAGATCCATGAGACCGGCGGCACGATGGGTTATATCCTCATCGGCCTGCATGCCGCCGCCGCGCTGTATCACCACTACTTCGTTCGGGATGACACGCTGCGGCGCATGCTGCCGGTTTGGGGGCGATAGCATGTTCGCCGAATCCACAATCCGGCTTTGCGATTACTGATGGAGTCTGCGGCCGAACCGCGCGTGGCAGAGCAGGCCGGGCCCGTGGAGCAGGCGCTCTACGAGGTGCGCAAGAAAATCTATCCGCGCGCCGTGCACGGCGGATTTGCGCTCTGGCGCTGGATCTTCGTGCTGCTGACGCAGCTCGTTTTCTACGGCGGGCCCTGGCTGAGCTGGAACGGCAGGCAGGCCGTGCTGTTCGACCTGGCGGCCCGCAAGTTCTACATCTTCGGCCTGGTGTTCTGGCCGCAGGACATCGTCTACCTGACGGTCCTGCTGATCATCAGCGCGTATTCGCTGTTCCTGTTCACCGCGGTGGCCGGACGGCTGTGGTGCGGCTTTGCCTGTCCGCAGACCGTCTATACCGAGATATTCATGTGGATCGAACGCAAGGTGGAAGGCGAGCGCCTTGCGCGCATGAAGCTCGACGGGCAGCCGCTGTCCCTGCGCAAGGTCACCCTGAAAGCGGTCAAGCACGGCCTGTGGATCGCGCTGGCGCTATGGACCGGCTTCACGTTCGTGGGGTTCTTCACGCCGATTCAGACGCTCGGCCGCGAGGTGCTGGTGCTGCAAGCGGGTCCATGGGAGACGTTCTGGATGCTGTTCTACGGCTTCGCCACCTACGGCAACGCCGGCTGGATGCGCGAACAGGTATGCAAATACATGTGCCCGTATGCGCGCTTCCAGAGCGTGATGTTCGACCCCGACACGCTGATCATCACTTACGACGGCGAGCGTGGCGAGCCGAGGGGGGCACGCGCCAGGAGCGCAGACTATAAAGCAAAGGGCCTGGGTGACTGCGTGGATTGCGGCATCTGCGTGCAGGTCTGTCCTACGGGCATCGACATCCGCAAAGGCCTGCAATACGAATGCATCGGCTGCGCGGCCTGCATAGACGGCTGCGACCAGGTCATGGACAAGATGGGCTACCCGAAGGGGCTGATCCGTTATTCCACGGAGAACGCGCTCAAGAGCCATCTCCCGCCGCAAGGAATCCTGAAGCGCATTTTCCGCCCGCGCGTTCTGATCTACACCGCGATCCTGTGGGCGATCATCATCGCGGCGCTGGTGACGCTATACCAGCGCGTGCCGCTCAAGGTGGACGTCATCCGCGACCGCGGCAACGTCATGCACGACACAGATGACCAAGAGGTTCGGAACGTCTATCGCCTGCAGATCATGAACACGCAGGAGATCGCGCGCGACATGCGCATCAGCGTGAGCGGCCTCGACGGCATCGAGATCGAAGGCAAGTCAGCGCCGATTCGCGTTGCGCCGGCGTCCTCGCTGATGGTGCCGGTACGGGTAGAGGCGCCCCGCGCGTCCGGCCGCAAGGGCTCGAACCGCATCGTGTTTTCGGTGGAGGCGTCCGATCCGGCCCATCCCGAAGCCGCGCCGCTCAAAGTGGAAGAAAAGGCGAGCTTCGTCATTCAGTGAGGAGACAGTCAATCATGAACCAGAACGCGATCATTCATCCAGTCACACCGTGGTACCGGGAACCCTGGCCCTGGATCCTGATGGCGGGACCGGCTTTCGTCGTCGTCGCCGGTTTCGCCACCATGTATATCGCCTTCAGCAGGGCGGACCCGCTGGTGGTGGACCAATATTACAAGGAAGGCCTCGCGATCAATCGCGTGCTGGAACGCGATCACGCGGCATTGCTGCGCGGCTATCGCGCGACGATCGTGTTGAACGAAGAACGCACGCTCGTGCGTGTGCGGATGGCGGGGGAAATGCTGCCCGCCGAACTGCATCTGCATTTCATCCATCCCACGAAAGCCGGGCTCGACCGGGAAATTTCCGCTCGACAGATACAGCCCGGCCTGTATCAGGGTTCCGTGCAACTGGCGCAGGCAATGCGATGGAACGTCGAACTCGAAGATGCGCAACGGCAGTGGCGCCTCACCGGCGCGTGGAATCCGGCCGAGGACAGGTTCGTGCTGGAGCCGCGAAGCTGAAGGCGGGGCCGACGATGCGACACGCATTTTCGACGGCAATTACACATGATGCCTCTGCACGGCAAGGGAGCTTAGGATGAAAAACATCCGGTTCGTCTGGATCCTGTGGCCGTCCTTCATCGTGGCCGCTTTCGCCAATGGAGTGTTCTTCACCCTGTTCGATCCGCAGGAACTCATGGTCCTGGGCGAGCCGGTGATGCTCACACGGATAGCGGTGTATTCGATCGGCTTCTTTGCGTTCTGGGCCGTGACCGCTGCGGCGAGCGCGCTCACCTGTTTCATTCAGAGGTCCGCGGCGCAGGTCAATCAGTGTCCGCTGGAGCCGGGCGAGCGGCCGGCCGGGTGTCCCAAGCGCGAAGAATCGGGCGGCTGCTGCTGAATCCCGGGGGGTTGTGGCGGCGTCCGACTTCCCGCTCGCTTGACCTGCATCAATACGCAAGCCGGGAAAAAGCCTATGATACCCCCCTATGGTATATAGGTTTGTCTTCAGAGTGCTTGCTCCTGCGCTGATCCTGCTGTCTCTGCAGGCGGGTGCAGCGGAGCCGATTGCGACCGCCACCGTCCAGTACCGCGACGTCGACACGACCTATGCGGCAGAAGCGGTGGTCGAGGCAGTCAAACAATCCACCGTCTCCGCGCAGGTCACGGGCCGCATAGTCGAGATCAATTACGACGTCGGCGACTTCGTGAAACAGGGCCAGGTCATCGTCCGCATCGACCAGGCCGAAGCCCGCCAGCTGGTTGCCGGCGGCGAGGCGCAGGTGGCGCAGGCCGAAGCGGCGCTGGAAAACGCGCGCGCCGCCGTCCAGCGCAATCGCGAGCTCGCCGCGCAGAAATTCATCAGCCAGGCCGCCCTCGACAAGGCGGAGGCGGACTTCCGCGTCGCCGAGGCGCAGCTCAAGGCCGCCAGGGCCTCCGCCGGTCAGGCCGTCACCAGCAAGAGCTACACCGTCGTCGTCGCGCCGTACAGCGGCGTCGTATCGGCGCGCCACGTCGAACTCGGGGAAATGGCCGCGCCCGGCAAGCCGCTCATGACCGGGTTCGACCCCGCCGACATGCGCGTGATGGCCACGGTCCCGCAGTACAAGATCGCGGAAGTGCGGGCGGGCTCGCGGGCGATGGTCGAGATTCCCTCACTCAACAAGTGGATCCAGGCCAAAGCCGTTACGATCCTGCCCGCCGCGGATACCCGCACCCATGCAACCCGCGTGCGACTGGACTTGCCGGAGAACCTGCGCGACGTCTATCCGGGCATGTTCGCGCGCGCCTATTTCAGCGTGGGCCATGCGCGCAAGCTGGTGGCGCCTGCCACCGCAGTGGTGAAGCGCAGCGAGTTGACTGCGGTTTATGTCGTGAACGACAGAAACCAGGCGAGCTTGCGGCAGGTGCGGCTCGGAGAGCCCACGGGGCAAGGCGAAATCGAAATTCTCGCCGGCGTATCGGCCGGAGAGAAAGTGGCGCTCGATCCGGTCAAGGCCGGAATGAGCGCAGGGGTATCCGCCAGGTGAGCGGCATCATCAATCGCAAACGATAAGGAGTCCGCCATGGCACATATCGTGATACTCGGCGCAGGTCTCGGCGGCATGCCGATGGCCTACGAAATGAAGGAACTGGCGCGCCCGGAAGACCGGGTCACGGTCATCTCCAACACGCCGACGTTCCACTTCGTTCCGTCCAATCCCTGGGTTGCGGTCAACTGGCGCAGTCGCGAAGACATCGAATTCGAGGCCGCACCCTGTCTGGCAAAGAAGAACATCGATTTCATCGCCGTCGGTGCCCGTCGCGTGCATCCGGAAGCGAACGAAGTCGAGCTTGTGGACGGACGCCGCGTGCAATACGACTATCTGGTGATCGCCACCGGTCCGAAGCTGGCCTTCGACGAGGTCGAAGGTCTGGGACCGCAGGGGCATACGCAGTCCGTGTGCCATGTCGATCACGCGACCAGCGCCGGCAAGGCGTGGGAAGAATTCGTCAAGAACCCGGGGCCGATTGTCGTCGGTGCGGTGCAGGGCGCGTCCTGCTACGGCCCGGCCTACGAGTTCGCGTTCATCATGGATACCGACCTGCGCAAGCGCAAGATCCGCGACAAGGTGCCGATGACCTTCGTGACCGCCGAGCCCTATATCGGCCACCTCGGCCTGGGCGGGGTGGGAGACTCCAAGACACTGCTCGAGTCGGCCATGCGCGAGCGCAGCATCAAGTGGATCTGCAACGCCAAGACCACCAAGGTCGAAGCCGGCAAGCTGTTCGCGACCGAGCACGACGAGATGGGCAAGGAGAAACGTACCCATGAAGTTGCGTTCAAGTATTCGATGATGTTGCCGGCGTTCAAGGGCATCGACGCCGTGTTCGGCATCGAGGGGCTGACCAATCCGCGCGGCTTCATCCTCATCGACGAATATCAGCGCAATCCGAAATACAAGAACATTTATGCGGCCGGTGTCTGCGTGGCGATTCCGCCGGTGGAGCAGACCCCGGTGCCGACCGGTGCGCCGAAGACCGGTTACATGATCGAGTCCATGGTGAATGCCGCCGCCCACAACATCCGCGAAGTCCTGGACGGCAAGGAGCCGTCGCACCGGGCGACCTGGAATGCCGTGTGTCTGGCCGATTTTGGCGATACCGGCGTCGTGTTCGTGGCGCTGCCGCAAATCCCGCCGCGCAACGTCAACTGGTTCGCCGAAGGCAAGTGGGTGCACCTGGCGAAAATCGCTTTCGAGAAATATTTCCTGCGCAAGATGAAAAGGGGCACCAGCGAGCCGCTCTACGAGCGCCTGGTGATGAAAGCGCTCGGCATCATGAAATTGAAATGAGGGCTAGGCGAGAGGGGTGAGGCGTGCGACGAGGGGCGCGGGAGAAGCCATTGGTCGCCGCAATTGAGGCTTGCGGAAGTCGGCGAGAACGCCAATATGTCAGTCGTGATTGTCCGGCTGTTCGGCAGTCTTTGCGTTATCGGCGCTCGCCTGACGCCCCACGCCTTACCCCTCACCCCTAACGCCTCACGATAAATGGGAATCTCCGGCCGCATCGCGCGCTTTTTTCTCGACTCGCAGCTCACCCCGTTGATTGCGCTGGTGGCGCTTCTGCTCGGCCTGTTCGCGGTACTGGTCACTCCGCGCGAGGAGGAGCCGCAGATCAATGTCACCATGGCCAATGTTTTCATTCCCTTCCCCGGCGCCTCGGCAAAGGATGTCGAAGCCCTCGTGGCCACGCCCGCGGAGCAGGTGCTCGCGCGCATCTCCGGAATCGATCACGTCTACTCGGTGTCGCGCCCCGGCATGGCGGTGCTCACCGCGCAGTTCAAGGTCGGCATAGAGCATGAAACCGCCGTGGTGCGCCTGATGGATACCATCCAGTCGCGCCGTGACTGGGTTTCTCCCGACCTCGGCGTGGGCGAACCCATCATCAAGCCCATGGGCATCGACGACGTACCGGTGGTGACGCTCACGCTCTGGACGGAGGATCCGCTGCGTGGCGCGTTCGACCTGGAACGCGTCGCGCATTCCGCGGAAATCGAGATCAAGCGCGTGTCCGGCACGCGCGACGTCTACACCATCGGCGGGCCGCGCCATGTAGTACGCGTCCTGATGGACCCGGAGCGCATGGCCGCATTCGGCATTTCGGCACAGGATCTGGCCGGAGCGCTGCAAGTGGCCAACGCATCGCAACCGGCCGGAACGCTCACGCGCGACAACCGCGAGGTGCTGGTGCAGACCGGCACTTATCTCGCCAGCGCCGCGGACATAAAGCAACTCGTGGTCGGCGTCGACCAGGGCCGGCCGATTTTCGTGAGCGACATCGCCAGGGTGGAGGACGGACCGGACCTGCCGGTGCGCTATGTCTGGTTCGGCACCGGCCCCGAAGCGCCCGCCAAGGGCGTTGCGCAACAGGGCGAGTATCCGGCGGTAACGATCGCGGTATCCAAGAAACCCGGAGAGAACGCGGTGGACGTCGCCGCCCGGGTCACGCAACGCATGGACACCCTCAAGGGCACCAT
>JANXPQ010000366.1 GCA_025357235.1 Betaproteobacteria bacterium | reverse complement strand
CGCGACGATGCCGACATCGATTTCGCTTGAGGAAGGCAATGACTACGTCAACCGCATGCGAAGGCTGATCAAGAGTTTTCCGGAAGTGGTCACCGCAATCTCGCAGAACGGAAGGCCCGACGATGGGACCGACGCGACCGGCTATTTCAATGCCGAGTTCTATGTGCCGCTAAAGCCTTTCGATACCTGGCCCAAGGGCGTGGACAAAGATACTCTGACCGGACAGGTCCACGATGCCCTGGAGGCCCAATTTCCTGGCGTGGAGTTCAGCTTTTCTCAGAATATCGAAGACAACGTTGAAGAGGCGGCTTCGGGCGTCAAGGGCGAAAACTCCATCAAGCTGTTCGGCAACGACCTGCAGATACTCGAAAATTCGGCAAAACAAATAAAGAAGGTCATGAGCACCGTACCAGGCGTTGTCGATCTGGCCGTCTTGAGCTCGCTGGGCCAGCCCACGGTCAAAATCGACATCGATCGCAGCCGCGCCGCACGCTACGGGCTCGCGCCAGGTGACATCAACTCGTCCATCCAGACCGCCATTGGTGGCCAGCCCGCCGGTGATCTGTTCGAGGACGGCAGCGACCGACACTTTCCGATGATGGTCCGGCTTGCGCCGGAGTATCGTCAAAACCTCGATGAGATCCGGCGCATTACCGTTGGGGCGCAGAATCCTAATGGCAACGGCCTTGTCCAGATTCCCTTGGTCGACGTCGCTAAAGTCAATTTGGTGTCAGGCGCTTCCTTCATCTATCGCGAGCAGCAGCAGCGCTACATTCCAATTAAATTCAGCGTTCGCGGTCGCGATCTCGGCAGCGCCGTGCTCGAGGCACAACAGAAGGTCGCACAACAGGTGCAATTGCCTGGTGGTTTTCGACTGGATTGGGCAGGCGAGTTCGGCGAGTTGCAGCAGGCTATTGAACGTCTCGCCGTGGCGGTGCCACTTAGCTTGATGCTCATCTGCATGCTGTTGTATATGAATTTTTCCTCGCTCATGGACACGCTGCTCGCCGCCAGCGTCATGCCCATGGCACTGATCGGCGGTATCTTCGCCCTCTGGATTACTGGCACGCCGTTCAGCGTGTCGGCGGCGATCGGGTTCGTCGCGCTGTTTGGGATTGCCGCGATGGACGGAATCATCGTGCTTTCCTACTACAACAAGTTGGTCGCCGATGGGCTCAGCCGCGCCAGCGCTATCCGACGCGCCTGCGAAGTGCAAATGCGCCCGGTGATGATGACGTGTTTCGCAGCCTGCGTGGGCCTTTTGCCGGCCGCCGTATCGACCGGGATTGGTTCTCAGGTGCAAAAGCCACTCGCACTCGTGGTAGTCGGAGGCGTCTTACTGGCTCCGGTGCTGATCCTGGTCGTAATGCCGGTGTTGATCGAATTGTTTTCACGCAGGGCAACGATAGAGGATGTGCGACCGCGCGCCGAGCCGATCGAGGGACCCGCATGAAGGGCTCGCAACCACAATCGCGCGCAGGGCGCGTACTTGAGATGGCGTTATTTGTGGCTGCGGCCACGTTGGTCGCAGGGTGCACCGTGGGTCCAGATTTTCATCGACCCGGCGCGCCTGCAGTTGGCGGCTATACGTCGCAGTCCTTGCCTTCCCAGACTGTGTCGGCGAATGTCCAGGGTGGCGAGGCCCAGCGGTTTATCCGCGATATGGATATTCCGGGGCAATGGTGGGTCCTATTCCATTCGGCAGCGCTCAACAGCCTGATCGACAGCGCATTGAAAACCAATCCCAACTTGCAAGCAGCCGACGCGGCTCTGCGCGTGGCCATGGAAAACGTATACGCGCAGGTCGGTCTTTTCTATCCGTCGGTCCAAGCCAATGTTTCGCCCAGCCGTCAGAAGAATCCCGTCGGCACCATCTCCCCGACATTATCCTCGGGTGTCCCGGTTTATAACCTTTACACCGCGCAGGTGAATGTGTCCTATGTACCCGACGTGTTCGGCGGGAACCGACGGCAGGTTGAGTCACTCAATGCGCAAACCGAATCTCAGCGTTTCCAGCTGGAAGCAACTTACCTAACGCTGACTTCGAATCTGGTCGTGGCCGCGGTCCAGGAGGCATCGTTGCGGGCGCAGATTGCCGCCACAGAAAGAGTCGTCAGCATCGAGACCGAACAGCTGGAAATCTTCCGACGCCAGCACGCCCTCGGCGCGATAGCCATGGCGGACGTGATCGCACAGGAGGCGGCATTGGCACAAACGTTGGCGACGCTGCCGTCATTGAAGAAGCAATTGGCGCAGCAGCGCAACTTGCTTTCTGCGCTTTCCGGTCGTTTTCCCAGCGAGGAGCCACTGGAAACGTTTGAACTATCGACGCTTCAACTGCCGCAGGAGTTGCCGGTCACGTTGCCGTCCAAGCTGGTGGACCAGCGACCGGACGTCCGTTCTGCAGAAGAGCAATTGCACGCTGCAAGTGCCCAGATCGGTGTCGCCGCCGCAAACATGTTGCCGCAGATCACGCTAAGTGGCGCTTACGGCGGCACCGCGACGCAGATCGGTCACCTATTTGACTCCAGCAACATCTTTTGGAGCATGGCCGGCAGCGTGACGCAGACGCTCTTCGCGGGCGGTACTCTGCTCCACCGGAAGCGCGCTGCCGTTGCAGCATTCGATCAAGCCGCCGCGCAGTATCGCAGCGTGGTGATCACCGCATTTCAGAACGTGGCGGACGCGTTGCGTGCCCTCCAATTCGACGCCGAGGCAGTGAACGCGCAAGTGGTTGCCGAGCATGCCGCTGCTGAAAGTCTCGATATCGCACGCCGGGCGCTGCAACTTGGCTCCATCAGTTATCTGGCGATGCTCAATGCCGAGCAGGCCTATCAGCAAGCAGTAATTAATCTGGCGCAGGCTCGGGCTAACCGATATGCAGATACGGCGGCACTGTTTCAGGCGCTGGGCGGTGGCTGGTGGAACCGCTCTCCCACCGAACTTGTGCACAACCAGCCATGAGATCGGGTGTGCGGATTGTTGACACGGCTTGAATTGACTCAACTGGAGAGTGCGTGATGTGGGCGACTAGAGCCCTGCCGAATGGTGGTTATTTCGGTCAGTACCGGTTTTAAACATAGCGACATAAATAATGCCGCATTAATGATTTATACTGACGGTGGTTCCCTAACCTGGAGACGCCGTCATGCGAAAGCTGGAAATTGCCGATCCTGAAGTGATGCGAATCGCCATCCAACAAGAAATTGTCCGT
>JANXPQ010000347.1 GCA_025357235.1 Betaproteobacteria bacterium | reverse complement strand
GCGTGACCACGATGCGGGGAAATGCTCCGCTTTTGCCCCTAAAACCGTGCTCATTTCGATGAAAAATCCGTTCACCTTAACAATTCAATCCAATCGTGGTCATCTGTCGCCTCGTGCGGCTACTTGATCAGCGATTCCTTAAGTTGAACAGACGGCGCCATATCGGTTAGGGTGCCGGTCCATGCGCCGGTTCTCTGCCCTACAGCTTTTCCTGCTCGCCTTCGGTTTCGGCCTCATCTTCGCCGGGCTGTTTTTCAATCAAATCGCTCGCGGCTGGGAAAATTACCGCTATCCGAATGCGGTGTACTGGCAGGGCATGCGCCTGGTGCCGGACAGGAACCAGAAGATCACCCCGGCCGGGGCCGACATGCTGGTGGTGAAAATCGTCCGAGGGCCGATGGCGAGACTGACCCTGTTCCTGCGCCCGGACGATGGGCTCACGCCGCAGAAAATGGTCATGGCAATCTGCGCGCGCGATGCGTGCAGCAAAGGCGCACCGCTGCCTGCGGACAACGGCGACCGCGCGGCGGCGAACTACCGGATAGGCGGGGAATCCATGCAGATCCTGGTGATCCGGCCCGCCGGGGCCAATGTATGGATCGAATTCAACGGCCCGCCCGACGCGCTGCATCACTTCGGCGATCTGATCGATTCGGTGACGGCGCAATTGTCGCGCCGGAACGCCCCGGGATAGGACGCACGGCGCAAAAAAAACGGGCACCCATCGGGTGCCCGTTCTACATCGCCGGTACGCGGGTTGTCAGGCAACCGCGCGAAGCTGGCGACCGCGACGATCCCCGAAACGGCGCTCCGGGAAAGCGAGCATCAGCTGATTCTGGCGGCGCTCGGCGTGCTTGTCCCCGGTGCGCAGTTCGCTCTCGGGAATCACCGTTTCATCCGACACGGAGTACGCTTTGTAGCCGGTCTCCAGCGCGTTCTGCAGCAACTGGATGCTGCGTTTGGCGGCAAGCATCACCTTGGTCTGCATGCGCTCGGTCGTGGCATAACGCTTGACGATTTCCATTGCGATCTTCGGATGCTCGTCGTCGTAATGCGCGTGCTCGCGGAACCACTTGTAGGTCTTCGGGCCCATCTGCACGCCCGGCATGTCCTTGTAAGCTTCGAAACCGTTCACTACCTTGCGCGCAATGTCGCCGGCAATGCCTTCGATGGCGAAGCTGGTCGCGGCAACCGCTTCAGCCATGGAGCCCTTCGTGTTGATGTACCAGATCCAGTCGGTCAGCGATTGCACATCGCGCAGGATCGGCTTGGTGCCGTCGGCCGCATCGAGCATTTCCTGGCGGGTCAGCCCGAACCCCATCCCCATCCAGATCCAGTGTTCGGCGTGCGCTTTTTCGACGCGGATGTTGTCGATCAGGAAGGAGCGGGAATAATCGTCTTCCACCTTGATCAGGCCCTCGGCCAGGAACTTCGGAAAAGCATGGATGAACGGATAGACCTGCAGAATCCAGCCGCGCATTTCCTGCACGGTCAGGCGCGTATTGGCTACACCTTCGCACCAGTCTCCCTGCAGCAGGTCGTCCCAGTAGGGTTTGATATAGCCATTCAGCGAATCGACCCAGTGGGAGGCGGATACCTCGTTCATTGCTATTTCTCCTTAGCAGTTAGTCACAACGTCGAAATTCCAAACCCTGTTGCCTGGACGATGCCCCAGTGTCAAACCTAAAGTCAAATCTCACACTTTGATAGGTTTGCACAGTTGTCTTTTCAGATCAGCCATCTACGACGATTTATCGGTCGGCTTACGATTAAAGCATGATACGTAGCGCGGTACGGCGGGGGTATAGGAGATTTCCGAAAACACCCTAGGGGGTTCCCTGATGCCGGACGAATGGCGCGGTGCCAGCCGCATTGTGCCGGCACAGGATAAACGGGAGGAGTTGGCTGAATCCGGCTTAGCCGGAAACGGCAACGCGCAGGCGCGGACCAAAAGGCCGGGGTTTGGCCACACCGTAACCCTGTGCAAAATCGACCCCCATTTCGCGCAGCAGACGGATCACGCGCTCGCCATCGACGAACTCGGCGATAGTCTGCTTGCCCATGACATGGCCGATGCTGTTGATGGCCTCGACCATGGCCCGGTCGATCGGATCGTCGGCCATGTCCTTGACGAAACCGCCATCGATCTTCAGGAAATCCACCGGCAGGTGCTTCAGGTAGGCAAACGACGACATGCCCGCACCGAAATCATCCAGGGAG
Organism: Betaproteobacteria bacterium; assembly: GCA_025357235.1. GTDB lineage: Bacteria > Pseudomonadota > Gammaproteobacteria > Burkholderiales > JACQAP01 > JACQAP01. The sequence goes on along the minus strand of JANXPQ010000347.1, from coordinate 6,482 downwards.
AACAGGCAACCGAGCGATTTGAGCTGGTTGATGAAATGCGTGGCCTTGTCCAGTTTGGCGATCGCGGCGGTTTCGGTGATCTCGAAGCAGATGCTTTGCGGGGATACAGCGAAATGCACGAATTGTTCGCGCACATAATCGAGGAAGCGCTCGTCGCCGATCGAAGCACCGGACAGGTTGATGGCGAAGATGCCCGGGTCGCTTGCTTTCTCGGCCTGCTGCCGCGCAATGATCGCGAAGGCATTGCGGACCACCCAACGATCGATGGAAGGCATGAGGTTGTAGCGTTCCGCTGCCGGGATGAAAGCCATGGGCGGCACCAGTTCGCCTTTTTCGTCGAGCATGCGGATCAGGATTTCGCAGTGGTCCACCGGCTTGCGTGCAGGATCCAGTCCGGCAATGTCCTGCGCATAGAGCACGAAGCGGTCTTCCTCCAGCGCCTTCTGCAGGCGTCCGATCCACTCCATTTCGCCCTGCCGCATCGACAGTTCGCGGTCTTCCGCGTGATAAACCTGGACCCGGTTGCGGCCCTTCTCCTTGGCCATGTAGCACGCGGTGTCGGCTGCACTGAGGATGTCGGTCAGGGTGAACAATCCGTCTTCCACGTTGACCAGCCCGATGCTGACGCCGATGTTGAAGGACCGGGTTTCCCATGCGAAATGGCAATCCATGACCGTCTGGCGCAGTCCGTCGGCGATGCGCAGCGCGTTGTCGGGGGCGCAATTCTCCAGCAGCACCCCGAACTCGTCGCCACCCAGGCGCGCCAGCGTATCGCCCTCCCGCAACCGGTGCTGCAGAACCGCGCTTACCTGGCGCATCAGCTGATCCCCGGCAGCATGGCCGCAGGTGTCGTTGACGACCTTGAACTGGTCGAGGTCGAGATACATCACCGCATGGTGGCGTCCGAGTTGCGCGGCGCTATTCAAGGCAAGGCTCAGCCTGTGCTCGAACTCACCGCGGTTGATGAGCCCGGTGAGCGAATCGTGGCTGGCCTGATAGGAAAGCTTGGCAACGTACTGGCGTTCGCGGCTGACGTCGTGGAGCACCAGCACCACGCCGGAAATTTCGCCGCCGCGCGCGCGGATCGGGGCGGCCGATTGCATGATCGGAACTTCGCTGCCGTCGTTGCGCACCAGCAACAGGGTGGACGCCGCCTCGATCGTGCGCTCCTCGCGCAATACCACCTCGATGGGATTCGGCGCGAGTTTCCTGTTGGTTTCGTCGACCATGCGCAGGATGGCCTGCATCGGCAGGCCCCGTGCGGTCGCAGTCGTCCAGCCGGTGAGTTGTTCGGCGATGGGATTCAGGTATTCGACCCAGCCGTCCGGATCAGTGGTGATGACGCCGTCGGCGATGGATGCGAGTGTTACCAGGGCGCGTTCCTTCTCCGCGAACAGGTCCGAGGCCACCTGTCTGCGATCGGTCATATCCGTGATCGAACCCGCCATGCGGACCGCCTTGCCCGTCGCACCGCGCACCGACTGGCCGCGCGAACGGAACCAGCGAAAGTCGCCCGATTTCGTTTCCAGGCGCATTTCGATATCGAATGGCGCCCCCAGCCTGAGGTGGCTGTCGAACGCATGGTCGGTCGCCGCCCTGTCGTCGGGGTGCACCCGCGACATCAGCATGTCCATCGAGTTTCCGAGCCCACGCTCTTCGAATCCCAGCAATTCTTCGAAACGCGGCGAGTAATACATTTCACCGCTGACGATGTTCCAGTCCCACAATCCGTCGTTGCTGCCCGTCACGGCGAGGTTGAAGCGCTCCTGGCTCAGCTTCAACGCCTGCTCGGCCAGTTCCCTGTGCCTGACCATGCGGCGGGAAAGCAGTATGCCAATGGGAACAAGTATTCCCGCCGCAGCAAAGTTGGCGATCAGGAGCAGCGTCTTCGTCTTGCGCGTCGCGTCGCCCAGCGTCCTGGTGAACTTGTCCGTCAGTGGCGTGAGGCGGGTGTCGATTTCCAAGGCGCGGTCACGGAAGGAGCGCAGCGCCTGTGGCGTATCCCGGCCGGAAGAAATCATCGAATGGAGTTCTTCCGCCGCGACATTGAGCTCACCGATATACCGATCGCCTTCCGTCCAGAGATCGATTACGGCGGCCATGAAGTCGACCTGCCGGAAGCGGCGAAACAGCATGATCAGGCCGGGGATGTCGTCGGGATGATTGCGCCCTTCGATGAACCCCTGCCACGCGGCGGCAAAATCCGGATCCGCTTTTTCCAGCTCGAGGCGGGCCTTCTGGTCGCCCATCGGCACGGCAATCGCCTCGCGGTAGTTGTAGTAATCCGATTCCGCGCGCGTCTCGGTATAACGAAGGAGCGAAAACATCGCGCGCTTCTGCGCCTTGGACCAGAGACTCTCGCCTTCCGAATAGGAACGGGCCGCTACCAGGATGCTCATGCTTTCGGCCGAAAGCATGAGCAGGACGATGACAATGACGAGGAATGGCCAAATGATCGGCAGCAAACGCCAACTATCAGGCAGCACTCCGAGAAATCTGCCCCGCGTTCTGGTATTCATTGGCGTACCGGCTGTTTCCATGCGATCCCGCGCGGCAATGTTACGCACGTTCTGGCGACCAGGTCCTGCGAAACGGGGCCAAGCCCCGCCACTTAACCCGACCTGAGTAAATACTGACGTACTTGATTCTACCCATCAATCCAGGGGTAAACGGGCGGAAACGGACAATCCTTTAATTTTCACGCAGAATCGGATGGAGTTCTCAGGGGCGGAACGCCCGGACCTGCGCAGGTCAGGCGAAGGCCAGCGCCAAATCACGCATAACCGCGGCAACAGGGGGCAAATCCCGGATCAAACCCACGGATTGGCCGGCATGGAGCGCGAATGCTTCGATTTCACCCGTAGCCCCCTGCATCGGTGCGTCCCATCGGCGCCTGGAAAATCGGATGGCGGATCGACAGAAGCTCGGCAATGCGGTTTGTTTTCATGGGGGTATCCGTGGATGCGTTTCTCGACAAGGCTTGCGGGCGTAACGAATTGTCACATCGTAAACCACGCGCTCAATCGGTCGTTTCTGCAAACGTGGCTGAGCATAAACGGAGGTGGATCATGAAAACCAGAATCGCTGCCCCCTTGCTGTTGACCGCGCTGGCTGCGCCGGCTTTTGCAAGCGACTACATGGACAGCGCGCCGGTGGTTTCCAGCGTGCCCGTGTATCAGACCGTCAATGAACCGCAGCAGCAATGCTGGACGGAATCGGTAACCAGTTACGAAGAACGCCGTTCGCCTGGTGGGGTCATCCTCGGCGGCCTTACCGGCGGCCTGATCGGCAACACCATCGGCAGGGGCAACGGTCGTGTTGCTTCCACCGCCGTGGGTGCCGTGATCGGCGCACTGGTCGGCGACCACATCGCCAACCGTGATAACAGTCCGGTCGCGGTGACCCGTCCGATCCAGCGCTGCCAGACGGTGGAAAGCTATCGCCAGGTACTGACCGGCTACCAGGTCACTTACAACTACAACGGCCGCAACACCACCGTCGTGCTGCCCTATGACCCGGGTCCGCGCGTGCCCATCGAAGTCGGCGTGACCGGCAACGCAACGCAAACCGCCTATGTCGGCCCGCCGGTTTCGCGCATCACTTACGAACAGCGCCGCGTGCCGGTCTGGGAACAAAGGCCTTACCGGCGGCCGCGTCCCGATCGCGACTGGGACCGCTAGCAAGAATTTACGTCTCCCCTGTTGGGCGCCTTCGGGCGCCCTTTTTTTGGCCGGTGAAATAGTCGCGGGAACACCGCGGTAAAATTGGCGGTCAATCAATGCCCGCCTGCCGATGCCGAAATCATGCTGACCTCCACCCCGAATACCATTTTCCTGAAGGACTACACGCCGCCGGCGTTTCTGGTTTCCAGCATCGATCTTGATGTGGATTTGCGCGACGACCATGCGCTGGTCAGGGCAAAACTGGCGATTGCGCGCAACCCGAAATCGGCCGATCCGAGAGCGCCGCTCGAACTCGACGGCGATGAGCTGGAACTGATTTCGGTCGCACTGGATGGCAAAGCGCTTGGCGATGGAGATTTCACCGCGTCGCACGAGCACCTGGAGATTCCCGGCGTACCCGACCAACTCATCCTGGAAACCGCGGTGCGCATCCGCCCCAAGCAGAATACCAAGCTGATGGGGTTGTACGAGTCCAAGGACGGGTACTTCACCCAGTGCGAGGCCGAGGGCTTTCGCCGCATCACCTATTTTCCCGACCGGCCCGACGTGATGTCGCGTTACACCAACACGATTCACGCGGACAAGGCGGCATTTCCGTTCCTGCTGTCCAACGGCAACCCGGTCGCGCAGGGCGACGACCCCGGCGGTCGGCACTGGGCGAAATGGGAAGACCCGTTTCCGAAACCCGCCTATCTGTTTGCCATGGTCGCGGCGAAACTCGACCGGCTGGACAACGACTTCGTCACGCGTTCGGGGCGCAAGGTGAAGCTCGCCGTCTTCGTCGAGCCGGGCAAACTCGACCAGTGCAGATTCGCGATGGATGCGCTGAAACGCGCGATGAAATGGGACGAGGACGTGTTCGGCCTCGAGCTCGACCTGGACCAGTACATGATCGTCGCGGTCGGCGATTTCAACATGGGGGCGATGGAGAACAAGGGACTGAACATCTTCAACACCAAATATGTCCTCGCGCGCGCGGACACCGCGACCGACACCGATTTCATGTTCCTCGATCGCGTGGTGGCGCACGAATATTTCCACAACTGGACGGGAAACCGCGTGACCTGCCGTGACTGGTTCCAGTTGTCGCTGAAGGAAGGCCTCACCGTATTCCGCGACCAGGAATACGGCGCGGACACCTATTCGCGTCCGGTGCAGCGCATTCTGGAAGTCCGCTCGCTGCGCGGCGCGCAGTTCCCGGAGGACGCCGGACCGATGGCGCATCAGGTGCGCCCCGCCTCGTACATGGAAATCAGCAATTTCTACACGGCGACGGTTTATGAAAAAGGCGCCGAGGTCGTGCGCATGATCCATACGCTCGTCGGCGCGCAAAATTTCCGCAAAGGCATGGATCTGTATTTCGAGCGCCACGACGGCCAGGCGGTACGCACCGAGGAATTCGCGCAGGCCATGCAGGATGCCTCGGGCGTGGACCTGACGCAGTTCAAGCGCTGGTACGAGCAGGCGGGCACACCCTTCCTCGATGCGCACGGCAGCTACGACGCCGCTGGAAAGCGCTACACACTCACGGTCGGGCAATCGTGCCCGCCGACGCCGGGACAGGAAACCAAGCTGCCATTCCATATCCCGTTCGCCGTCGGTCTGGTCGCGCCGGACGGCAGCGACGTGCCGCTGCAACTGGCGGGGGAAGCAAAGGCCGCCGGCGGCACCCGCGTTCTGTCATTGACGAAGCCGCAGGAAATATTCGAGTTCGTGAATGTGTCGCAGCCCCCGGTGCCGTCTTTGCTGCGGGGCTTCTCCGCGCCGGTCAACCTGCGTTTCGATTTCACGGATGCCGACCTGACCCACCTGATGGCCCACGATGCCGATGCGTTCAACCGCTGGGAAGCCGGGCAGCGGCTGGGGCTCAACCTGCTCATGCGCGGCATCGGCGATTTCCGCGCGGGACGCGCTCCGCAATTTCCAGACACTTTTGTCAAAGCCTTTGCGCGCGTGCTGGCCGATGCTTCAGACGATTCCGCATTCGCGGCGGAAGCGCTGGGTTTGCCTTCCGAACGTTATATCGCCGAACAGATGGACGAGATCGACCCGGATGCAATTCACTCGGTTCGCCGCGGGTTGAGAAAACTTGTTGCTGCCGCGCTGAAAAGCGAACTGCTGGCGGCCTACAGGACTTCCACCGCCCCCCAACCCTATAGCCCCGATGCCCGTTCGGCGGGTCAACGCGCGCTGCGCAATCTCTGCCTGGGCTATCTGATGGAGCTCGACGATGCGCAGGTGCACGCGCTATGCGTCGCACAGTTCGACACGGCCGACAATATGACGGACTCGATGGCCGCTTTGTCGGCACTGGTGAACGCCGAGGGCAGCGGGCGCGAAATTGCATTGCAGAAGTTCTACGACAAGTGGAAGGACGAGCCGCTGGTATTGGACAAGTGGTTTGCGGTTCAGGCCACTTCACGCCTGCCGGACACGCTGTCCGTGGTGAAAAACCTGATGCGGCATCCCGCTTTCACGCTCAAGAATCCCAACCGGGTGCGTTCCGTGATCAGCAGCTTTTGTCACGGCAACCAGGTTCGCTTCCACGCAGCCGACGGATCCGGTTACGCCTTTGCCGCGGACCAGATCAGCGCCATCGATCCGCTCAACCCGCAAGTCGCCGCGCGCCTGGCGCGCAGCTTCGATCGCTGGAGAAAATTCGATGCCGCGCGCCGCGCTTACGCGAAAACCGCGCTCGAGCGCATCCGCGATACGGCGGGCCTGTCCAAGGACACTTTCGAAGTCGTCACCCGGGCTCTTGCCTAGGACTATCTCCACCCAACACGGAGGCACAGAGGA